>CAKMPG010000209.1:0-13491 GCA_927911355.1 Streptococcus mitis
TTTTTTAAATCAATTGCACAATTTGTGCTTATATAAATTAAAAATAGTTTATTTGTTGTCTTTAGAATTGACAAGTTTATTATGTAGTTGTATTCTATAGTTACAAAAGAAAATTTTAAAATTTCAAATGAAAAGCTTTTACATAGTGAAATGAGGAGGAATTTATGGAAATTATTGTTCCAGATCAAATTATCATGGGTTTAATTTTTATATGCTGGCGATGCGAAACAACATATTTATAAAGCGTTAGATTATATAAAAAACGGTACATGTGAACGATGTGAAGAAGAAATCCAGTTAGCTGATGCAGCCTTATTAGAAGCCCATAATCTACAAACAAAATTCTTGGCACAGGAAGCGTCTGGTACAAAGACAGAAATAACAGCTCTCTTTGTTCATTCACAAGATCATCTCATGACTAGTATGACGGAGATTAATTTAATCAAAGAAATTATTAGTTTGAGAAAAGAACTTCACAAAAAATAATACTAGAGTATTAACATAGAGGAGGAAAATATAATGGTGAAGATTGGTTTGTTTTGTGCAGCAGGCTTTTCTACTGGTATGCTTGTAAATAATATGAAAATTGCAGCGCAATCTAGTGGAGTTGAGGCAGAAATAGAGGCGTTTTCTCAGTCTAAATTAGCGGATTATGCCCCAAATCTAGATGTTGCACTGTTGGGGCCTCAAGTTGCTTATACATTAGATAAATCAAAAGAAATTTGTGATAAGTGTGATGTTCCGATAGCTGTTATTCCGATGATGGACTATGGTATGTTAGATGGGAAAAAAGTATTAGATTTGGCCCTATCTTTGATTAGTGGGTAAGAAAAGGAGATTTATTATGGCAAAGATGGATGTTCAAAAAATCATTGCACCTATGATGAAGTTTGTGAATATGCGTGGTATTATAGCTCTAAAAGATGGTATGTTAGCAATTTTGCCATTGACAGTAGTTGGTAGTTTATTCTTGATTATGGGACAATTGCCATTTGAAGGATTAAACAAGAGCATTGCTAGTGTATTTGGAGCAAATTGGACAGAGCCGTTTATGCAAGTATATTCAGGAACTTTTGCGATTATGGGTCTAATTTCTTGTTTTTCAATTGCCTATTCTTATGCTAAGAATAGCGGAGTAGAGGCTTTGCCAGCTGGGGTTCTATCTGTATCTGCATTCTTTATTTTGCTAAGATCATCTTATATCCCTAAACAAGGTGAGGCAATTGGGGATGCTATTAGTAAAGTTTGGTTTGGAGGTCAAGGAATTATCGGTGCTATCATTATAGGTTTGGTAGTAGGAAGCATTTATACCTTCTTTATAAAGAGAAAAATTGTTATTAAGATGCCAGAACAAGTTCCACAAGCTATTGCGAAACAGTTTGAAGCAATGATTCCAGCATTTGTAATTTTCTTACTTTCTATGATTGTATATATTTTAGCGAGCTCATTGACTAATGGCGGAACATTCATAGAAATGATTTATTCTGCTATTCAAGTTCCATTGCAAGGTTTAACTGGATCTTTGTATGGTGCAATTGGAATTGCATTCTTTATATCATTTTTGTGGTGGTTTGGTGTTCATGGACAATCGGTAGTAAATGGAGTAGTGACAGCTCTGCTTTTATCTAATCTTGATGCTAATAAAGCTATGTTAGCCTCTGGGAATCTATCATTAGAAAATGGTGCACATATTGTTACTCAACAATTTTTAGATTCATTTTTAATTCTATCTGGTTCAGGAATTACGTTTGGACTTGTAGTTGCGATGCTTTTTGCATCAAAATCTAAACAGTACCAAGCGTTAGGGAAAGTAGCAGCTTTTCCAGCAATATTTAACGTAAATGAGCCAGTTGTATTTGGATTTCCGATTGTCATGAATCCAGTTATGTTTGTACCTTTCATTCTTGTTCCTGTACTTGCAGCTGTTATAGTATATGGAGCTATTGCAACAGGTTTCATGCAGCCATTTTCAGGAGTTACATTACCTTGGAGCACCCCAGCTATTATATCAGGATTTATGGTTGGTGGATGGCAAGGAGTTATTACTCAGCTGGTGATATTAGCGATGTCTACATTAGTTTATTTCCCATTCTTTAAAGTACAGGATCGTTTAGCTTGTCAGAATGAAGCATGATAATTCTAAAAAAACATTTGTGTATTATCATTAAACACACACATTTGTGCTAAAAATTAGAGAGTTAAAGTTTTTCTAGTTAAAAGCTTGAAATTTTCTAAAAAACCAGGTATTATATTTTCGAAAGAAACAAAAATATTTTCGAAAGAAAGGTGCTTATTATGGTAAATAAAGAAGTAGCAAGAACGACAATTAAGACAGAATATTTTGGTAGCCTTACTGAAAGGATGAACAAATATCGAGAAGATGTTTTAAATAAAAAACCTTATATTGATGCTGAGAGAGCGGTTCTAGCAACACGCGCTTATGATCGATATAAGGAACAACCTAATGTCCTAAAACGCGCCTATATGCTGAAAGAAATTTTGGAAAATATGACTATCTATATCGAAGAAGAATCTATGATTGCGGGAAATCAAGCTTCTTCCAATAAAGATGCTCCTATTTTTCCAGAATATACGCTAGAATTTGTTCTCAATGAGTTGGATCTTTTTGAAAAGCGTGATGGAGATGTTTTCTATATTACTGAAGAAACAAAAGAACAACTTAGAAGTATTGCTCCGTTTTGGGAAAATAATAATTTACGTGCTAGAGCTGGTGCCTTGTTACCTGAAGAAGTGTCTGTTTATATGGAAACAGGATTCTTCGGTATGGAAGGTAAGATGAATTCTGGAGATGCTCACTTAGCAGTTAACTATCAGAAACTGTTGCAATTTGGTTTAAGAGGTTTTGAAGAGCGAGCTCGTAAAGCGAAAGTAGCTCTAGATTTAACAGATCCAGCAAGTATTGATAAATATCATTTTTACGACTCTATATTTATCGTAATCGATGCTATTAAAGTATATGCAAATCGCTTTGTTGCTCTTGCTAAAAATTTAGCCGAAAATGCAAATCCTAAACGTAAGAAAGAATTACTTGAGATTGCAGATATTTGCTCTAGAGTCCCATATGAACCGGCAACTACTTTTGCAGAAGCTATTCAATCAGTTTGGTTTATTCAATGTATTTTACAAATTGAATCTAATGGCCACTCTCTTTCATATGGTCGTTTTGATCAATATATGTATCCATATATGAAGGCTGATTTAGAAAGTGGTAAAGAAACAGAAGATAGCATTGTTGAACGTCTGACAAATCTTTGGATTAAGACAATTACAATTAATAAGGTTCGCAGTCAAGCACATACATTTTCTTCAGCAGGAAGTCCTTTATATCAAAATGTTACCATTGGTGGACAGACTCGAGATAAGAAGGATGCTGTTAACCCATTATCTTATTTGGTATTAAAATCAGTTGCACAAACCCATCTACCGCAACCTAATCTAACTGTACGTTACCATGCAGGTTTAGATGCTCGTTTCATGAATGAGTGTATTGAAGTGATGAAACTTGGTTTTGGTATGCCTGCATTTAATAATGATGAGATTATTATTCCTTCTTTTATTGCAAAAGGAGTATTGGAAGATGATGCTTATGATTACAGTGCCATTGGATGTGTTGAAACGGCAGTTCCAGGGAAATGGGGCTATCGTTGCACAGGTATGAGTTATATGAACTTCCCTAAGGTTCTACTTATCACGATGAATGATGGAATTGATCCGGCTTCGGGTAAACGGTTTGCACCAAGCTTTGGTCATTTTAAGGATATGAAGAACTTTTCTGAATTAGAAAATGCTTGGGATAAAACACTAAGATATTTGACACGAATGAGTGTTATTGTTGAAAATTCTATTGATTTATCATTGGAACGAGAAGTTCCTGATATTCTATGTTCAGCATTGACTGATGATTGTATTGGTCGTGGAAAACACCTTAAAGAAGGTGGAGCAGTATATGATTATATATCAGGTTTGCAAGTTGGAATTGCAAATTTGTCGGATTCATTAGCTGCAATTAAAAAATTGGTATTTGAGGAAGAACGTATAAGCCCAAGTCAGCTTTGGCATGCACTGGAAACAGATTATGCCGGGGAAGAAGGTAAGGTCATTCAAGAAATGTTGATTCATGATGCACCTAAGTACGGTAATGATGATGATTATGCCGACAAATTGGTTACTGCTGCTTATGACATTTATGTTGATGAAATTGCTAAATATCCTAATACACGTTATGGAAGAGGTCCTATTGGAGGAATTCGTTATTCAGGAACATCTTCTATCTCAGCCAACGTAGGACAGGGACGTGGAACATTAGCAACGCCAGATGGACGCAACGCGGGTACACCGTTAGCAGAGGGTTGTTCACCATCACATAATATGGATCAACACGGCCCTACATCTGTTTTAAAATCTGTTTCAAAATTACCAACAGATGAAATCGTAGGTGGGGTTCTCTTAAATCAGAAAGTAAATCCTCAAACGTTAGCCAAAGAAGAAGATAAATTAAAACTAATTGCTTTGTTACGAACATTCTTTAATCGTTTACATGGGTACCATATTCAATACAATGTTGTTTCCAGAGAGACGTTGATTGACGCTCAGAAACATCCTGAAAAACACAGAGATTTAATTGTTCGTGTTGCAGGATACTCTGCATTCTTCAATGTTCTTTCTAAGGCAACCCAAGATGATATTATAGGACGTACTGAGCATACATTGTAAAATAAAGAGGTTCTTTTTATGGAATTTATGCTTGACACATTAAATTTAGATGAGATTAAAAAATGGTCTGAAATTTTACCGCTAGCTGGGGTAACTTCAAATCCCACTATTGCAAAAAGAGAGGGTTCTATTAATTTTTTTTGAACGAATCAAAGATGTAAGAGAATTGATTGGCTCTGCACCCTCTATTCCATGTTCAGGTGATTTCTCAAGATTTTGAAGGCATCTTAAAGGATGCTCATGAAATTCGAGGACAAGCAGGAGATGATGTATTTATCAAAGTACCTGTTACTCCAGCTGGATTACGTGCAATAAAGGTGCTAAAAAAAGAGGGCTACCATATCACTGCAACAGCTATTTATACGGTTATTCAGGGATTCTTAGCTATCGAAGCAGGAGCGGATTACCTAGCTCCATATTATAATAGGATGGAAAATCTGAACATTGATTCAAATTCTGTCATTCGTCAATTAGCTCTTGCTATTGATAGACAGAACTCTCCTAGTAAGATTTTAGCTGCATCCTTTAAAAATGTAGCACAAGTAAATAATTCTTTAGCTGCAGGTGCGCATGCTGTTACAGCAGGAGCAGATGTTTTTGAATCAGCTTTCGCCATGCCATCTATCCAAAAGGCGGTTGATGATTTTTCTGACGATTGGTTTGTTATTCAAAATAGTCGTTCCATTTAGATAGAGAGGAGATACATATGAGAATTTTTGCTAGTCCTTCTAGATATATTCAGGGGGAAAATGCCTTGTTTGAAAATGCCAAATCAATTTTGGATTTGGGAAATCGTCCTATTCTATTATGCGATCAGTTGGTTTATGATATTGTTGGAAAACGATTTGAAGATTACCTACATAGGTATGGTTTCCATATTGTTCTGACGCTATTTAATGGTGAAGCTTCTGACAATGAAATCAATCGAGTTGTTGCCTTGGCTGAGAAAGAAAATTGTGATAGTATTATCGGTCTTGGTGGGGGAAAGACGATTGATAGCGCAAAAGCTATTGCAGATTTAATTGAAAAGCCTGTTATTATTGCTCCAACAATTGCATCGACCGACGCACCTGTATCTGCTTTATCTGTTATTTATACAGATGAAGGTGCATTTGATCATTATCTATTTTATTCTAAAAATCCAGATTTAGTTTTGGTTGATACAAAAGTTATTTCACAAGCCCCTAAGCGTTTATTAGCATCTGGTATTGCAGATGGTTTAGCAACTTGGGTTGAGGCGCGTGCGGTTATGCAGGCAAATGGAAAAACTATGTTGGGACAACAGCAAACGTTGGCTGGAGTTGCAATTGCGAAGAAATGTGAAGAAACGCTGTTTGCAGATGGTTTACAGGCTATGGCAGCTTGTGAAGCTAAAGTGGTGACACCGGCATTAGAAAATATTGTTGAAGCTAATACTTTATTGAGTGGCCTAGGTTTTGAAAGTGGAGGATTAGCTGCGGCGCATGCAATTCATAATGGTTTTACTGCATTGACAGGTGACATTCATCATTTAACACATGGTGAAAAAGTAGCTTATGGAACTTTGGTACAACTATTATTGGAAAATAGACCTAAAGAAGAACTTGATAAGTATATTGAGTTTTACAAAAAAATTGGTATGCCAACAACTCTAAAAGAAATGCATTTAGATCAAGTTGGATATGATGATTTAATAAAAGTTGGTAAACAAGCAACTATGGAGGGTGAGACAATCCATCAGATGCCGTTTAAGATTTCGCCTTCAGATGTTGCTCAAGCTATCATCGCTGTAGACGCCTATGTAAATTCAAAATAAACAATAAGGACTACTGTTTTCCAAATGGTAGTCTTTTATTGATCCTCGTATTGAATTCGACGTTCTTCATAAATCAAAAAGCGACATAGGTTGTCGGCTATTTATTATAAATACATTAATTAGCATTCCAGTCGTATCTTCGGTCTAAAATTAGTGTTTTGTGTTATAAGAGATAAGCTTCTTGTTTTGCTCTTGATTTCCCGCATATAGGATAAAAAAGTGGGTGATAGAGCAATTCAGAGCCATCAAAATTAATGAAATACAGTATACAGTTTTTTCTTTTAACACATTTCAAATTCCCTCAAAAATGGTATAATAGTAACATCACAAAATTGGAGAGAGACCATGAGTTTTTACAATCATAAAGAAATTGAGCCTAAGTGGCAGGGCTACTGGGCAGAACACCATACATTTAAGACAGGAACAGATGCCTCAAAACCGAAGTTTTATGCTCTCGACATGTTCCCTTATCCATCTGGAGCGGGTCTGCACGTAGGACACCCAGAAGGTTATACAGCAACCGATATCCTCAGCCGATACAAACGTGCGCAAGGCTACAATGTCCTTCACCCAATGGGTTGGGATGCTTTTGGTTTGCCTGCAGAGCAATACGCTATGGATACAGGTAATGATCCAGCAGAATTTACAGCGGAAAACATTGCCAACTTTAAACGTCAAATCAATGCGCTTGGATTCTCTTACGACTGGGATCGTGAAGTTAATACAACAGATCCAAACTACTACAAGTGGACTCAATGGATTTTCACTAAGCTTTACGAAAAAGGCTTGGCCTATGAAGCGGAAGTGCCAGTAAACTGGGTTGAAGAGTTGGGAACAGCGATTGCCAACGAAGAAGTTCTTCCTGACGGAACTTCTGAGCGTGGAGGCTATCCAGTTGTCCGCAAACCAATGCGCCAATGGATGCTTAAAATCACTGCCTATGCAGAGCGCTTGCTCAATGACTTGGATGAGTTGGATTGGCCAGAATCTATCAAGGACATGCAGCGCAACTGGATTGGTAAATCAACTGGTGCCAATGTAACCTTTAAAGTTAAGGGAACAGATAAGGAATTCACCGTCTTTACCACTCGTCCTGACACCCTTTTCGGTGCGACTTTCACTGTTTTGGCTCCTGAGCATGACTTGGTTGACGCTATCACAAGTCCGGAGCAAGCAGAGGATGTAGCAGACTACAAACACCAAGCTAGCCTTAAGTCTGACTTGGCTCGTACAGACCTTGCCAAAGAAAAAACTGGTGTTTGGACTGGTGCTTATGCCATCAACCCTGTAAACGGCAAGGAAATTCCAATCTGGATTGCGGACTATGTTCTTGCTAGTTACGGAACAGGTGCCGTTATGGCTGTACCTGCCCATGACCAACGTGACTGGGAATTTGCCAAACAATTTGATCTTCCAATCGTAGAAGTGCTTGAAGGTGGAACGTAGCAGAAGCTGCCTACACAGAGGATGGTCTTCATGTCAATTCAGACTTCCTAGATGGCCTCAACAAAGAAGACGCTATTGCCAAGATTGTGGCTTGGTTGGAAGAAAAAGGCTGTGGACAAGAGAAGGTTACTTACCGTCTCCGCGACTGGCTCTTTAGCCGTCAACGTTACTGGGGTGAGCCAATTCCTATCATTCATTGGGAAGATGGGACTTCAACAGCTGTTCCTGAAAGTGAATTGCCGCTTGTCTTGCCTGTAACCAAGGATATCCGTCCTTCAGGTACTGGTGAAAGTCCACTAGCTAACTTGACAGATTGGCTTGAAGTGACTCGTGAAGATGGTGTCAAAGGTCGTCGTGAAACCAACACCATGCCACAATGGGCAGGTTCAAGCTGGTACTACCTCCGCTATATTGACCCACACAATACTGAGAAATTGGCTGATGAGGATCTTCTCAAACAATGGTTGCCAGTAGATATCTATGTGGGTGGAGCAGAGCATGCTGTACTTCACTTGCTTTACGCTCGTTTCTGGCACAAATTCCTCTATGACCTCGGTGTTGTTCCAACTAAGGAACCATTCCAAAAACTCTTTAATCAAGGGATGATTTTGGGAACAAGCTATCGTGACCACCGTGGGGCTCTTGTGGCGACTGACAAGGTTGAAAAACGTGACGGTTCTTTCTTCCATGTGGAAACAGGGGAAGAGTTGGAGCAAGCACCAGCCAAGATGTCTAAATCGCTTAAGAACGTTGTTAACCCAGACGATGTGGTGGAACAATACGGTGCCGACACCCTTCGTGTTTATGAAATGTTTATGGGACCACTTGATGCTTCGATTGCTTGGTCTGAAGAAGGTCTGGAAGGAAGCCGTAAATTCCTTGACCGTGTTTACCGTTTGATTACGAGTAAAGAAATCCTTGCGGAAAACAATGGCGCTCTTGACAAGGTCTACAACGAAACGGTCAAAGCTGTCACTGAACAAATTGAGTCCCTCAAATTCAACACAGCCATTGCCCAACTTATGGTCTTTGTCAACGCTGCTAACAAGGAAGACAAGCTCTATGTGGACTACGCTAAAGGCTTTATCCAATTGATTGCCCCATTTGCACCTCACTTGGCAGAAGAACTTTGGCAAACAGTTGCAGCAACAGGAGAATCTATCTCTTATGTAGCTTGGCCAACTTGGGATGAAAGCAAATTAGTTGAAGACGAAATCGAAATCGTTGTCCAAATCAAAGGAAAAGTTCGTGCTAAACTCATGGTCGCTAAAGACTTGTCACGCGAAGAATTGCAAGAAATTGCTCTAGCTGACGAAAAAGTCAAAGCAGAAATTGACGGTAAGGACATCGTGAAAGTAATTGCAGTACCTAACAAACTCGTTAATATTGTTGTGAAATAAGAAATGAATCCTTCAGAGTAGAATCTGGAGGATTTTTTATTTGACAGGAAGTTTCTGTTTTGTTAATATGATTAACAAAGGAAAGAAAGATTATGGATAAAAAAGAATTTATTGCATTTAATAATCGTTTCAATAGATTTATTTTAGCGTTTGATCAGTTAAAAAAAATCAACATAAAAGTGGTGTTGACAAATCCGTTACGTTGAATGAGGTACATTTGATTGTTGCGATTGGGAAAAATCAGCCCTTAAATCTAGTAAAATTATCTGAATTATTAGAAGTTTCAAGAAGTGCAATAACTCAAAGTGTTAGGAGATTGATTCAAAAAAATTTAGTTGTTTTTGATTTTGATCCGAATAATGGGAAAAATAAATATTTGAGATTATCGGAAAAAGGCATCGAAATTTTTAAAATCCATAAGGAGCAACAAGAATATATTGAAAAATCAATCTTTTCAGTTTTAAACAACTATAGCGAGGTGGAACTTAAAACAGTTGTGAAATTGATGGAGGATATTGAAAAGGTGTGGGGAGAATTACCGTGGTAAAAGTCACGGTAAATTTCAAATATAATTGTTAAGTAAATTAACAAAAAGGAGAAGATATGACTGTAAACATAGAACTGATTTCACAAACAGATTTAGCGGATGAATCTTTTTATATTGCTATTAATGGTTTAGAACCAAGGGCAATGTATTGTGTAGAAATGTACCTGTCTGATTATTACTGTATAAATGCTCCCTTGCTTTTAGATCATGATGTTATATGGAAATCAACCGCAATTTTTTTATCTGATCAGGACGGTATGATTGATACCTCTCAGACAGCATCTATTTCGGGATCTTATAAAGGAGTTTCAGAAATGGGTTTGTTCTTTAATGCGAAACCGTTGAAGAATAGGAAAAGGAGATTACCGAGTTCTCTTGATAGAATTCCATTACGAGATTGTTTTGGTGTTGAAATTAAAATCAGGCTGGGGAAAGATATGGTCGCGGAGCAAAGTTTTGTAAGGCGTTATATGAATCTGGGAGTAAGATATCAAGATATCTATGACAAGCATTTTCAAGGTCGATTATTTTATGATGAAAAGTTAAGAAGGGCGCCAGCCGTGATTATTGTTAGCGGTAGTGAGGGAAGAATTGAAAAAGCTCAGAATATTGCCCAACTTTTATCTTCTAGAGGCTATATTTGTCTTGCAATAGCTTATTTTGGTTTAGAGGGATTACCCCAAAATTTAGAACGAATTCCAATAGAATGTCTGGAGGAAGCGAAAGATTTTCTATATCATCATCCTCAAGTCGATAATACAAAAATAGGAATATATGGTCGATCTAAAGGAGCAGAGCTTGTTCTTGCTGGACAAAGTATTTTGGATGATGTGCAATGTTTGGTACTCAATTCCCCCTCAAATGTAATATTTGAGGGAATAAAGGGAAAACTCAATTCTAATTCATCTTCTTGGACATATTTACAAAAGGAACTTCCGTATCAAAAATTTCAGTTAGGAGAGTATTTGTTAAATAAGTTTTTTGGAAAACATATTCCTGAAGATAGTAGGTCTCAGATTGATGTGAGTAAAATTTCCTCCCCTTTATTATTACTAGGAAGCGATGTTGATGAAATATGGAATGCATCATCCGCGATAGATGATATCATTTCACACTATAAAGGGGAATCCATTTTGTTTAAAAAATATCATGAAACAGGGCATATGTTGACGATTGCTTATCAACCGAATCATCGTTATCGAAAAGATTGGTGCTTATTAATGAAAGAAAGTGTAGACTCTTGGCTTGTTACGATAAATTTTTTTGATACACATCTGAAGAATTTGTAGATAGTGCTGAACCGTACTATAATAGTCCTAACTAAGATAAAAACACAGTTCTGGTTGGTAGTCCAGTCTACAAAAGCAAACACTAAAACAAGAGAAATTTGAATACAAACAGTAAAAAATAGAGAGAAGCATAAGGGACATTAACTCACTCGTTCCCATATTTGATTATTCCTCCATAAAGTGGATGGATGATTTTTATAAGAGGAGTTTGCATTATTGAATAGAAAACCAAGTGTTTCCTAAAATTTTCATTGAGATATGTTATACTATATTCAATAAGTGAATAAGGAGAAAGCTATGCCAGTAAACGAATATGGTCAGATGATCGGGGAGTCAATGGAAGGTTATACACCAGGTGAATTGCCTGCTATTGATTTCTTAGAAGGGTGTTAAGCTAGGATAGAGGCTCTTTCAGTGGAAAAGCATGCGGAGGATTTGCTAGCTGTTTATGGCCCGGATACTCCTCGGGAGATGTGGACCTATCTTTTTCAGGAGCCAGTAGCAGATATGGAAGAGTTGGTTAGCATTTTAAATCAGATGTTGGCTCGTAAGGACCGTTTTTACTATGCAATCATAGACAAGGCGACTGGTAAGGCTTTGGGAACTTTTTCTCTCATGCGCATTGACCAGAATAACCGAGTGATAGAAGTGGGCGCAGTCACTTTTTCTCCAGAACTCAGGGGGACACGGATAGGGACAGAGGCTCAGTATCTTCTGGCTCGCTATGTTTTTGAGGAGCTGAACTATCGTCGTTATGAGTGGAAATGCGATGCCTTAAATCTGCCATCCAGACGAGCAGCGGAACGTTTGGGATTTATTTATGAAGGAACCTTCCGTCAGGCAGTGGTTTATAAGGGGCGTACGAGGGATACGGATTGGTTGTCTATGATTGATAAGGACTGGCCCCAAGTCAAAGCTCGCTTGGAAATATGGTTGCGTCCTGAAAACTTTGATAAAAATGGACGACAGCACAAGAGCTTGAGAGAGCTTTAAGAGGTTTTGAGATGATTACTATTAAAAAGCAAGAAATTGTCAAGCTAGAGGATGTTTTGCATCTCTATCAGGCTGTCGGTTGGACAAATTATACCCATCAACCTCAGATGCTGGAGCAGGCCTTATCTCATTCATTAGCGATTTATGTGGCACTTGATGGCGATGCTGTGGTGGGCTTGATTCGTTTGGTTGGAGATGGATTCTCATCAGTATTGGTTCAGGATTTAATTGTTTTACCAATCTATCAGCGTAAAGGGATTGGTAGTGCCTTGATAAAAGAGGCTTTAGAGGATTACAAAGATGCCTATCAAGTCCAGCTGGTGACAGACCAGACAGAAAGAACCTTGGGATTCTATCGTTCTATGGGCTTTGAAATCTTATCCACCTATAATTGTATAGGAATGACTTGGATGAATCGAGAAAAATAATAAAAACTTGTTTTTCTTAAGCAAAATTTAAGGCTGGTCTAGTATTATATAGTCATTAAATAAAGACCTCCTAACTTTATTTAATGAAATCCTAAAAACTTTTTTCATCATAATCTCCTAATGAAGTCACCCAATCAGGTGGCTTTTTTTCTTGGATAGGTGATGGTGATAGAAATTTTTTGCAAAATAGCAAAATTTGAGAAAAGTTAAGCTAGTTTTAAGCTTCGTCTTGTATCATATAGTTATTAAGTAAAGACCTCCTAACTTTATTTAATAAAATCCTAAACTTTTCTTTTTCATAATAATCTCCCTTAACTCCACCCAATCAGGTGGAGTTTTTTGGCTCTATTTCAAGCTTTTGGGGACTATTCTAAAAATCATTTTTCGATATTTTTCGGATTTTGGTCGGGGAATTGGCGGGGATCTTTTTAGCGAATATGATTAAGAAATAGGTCTGTTGTAGCTTCAGCTACTTCAACCTCACTTTGAATGTAAGTGACTGTTAAATGAAGGAATGGAACTATTGTAATGACGATTTTACTTGTCCAGTAGTGGCGTATTAAATGAGGAGTGACATGTAAGATTGTCTCTTCGTTTACTAAATCAAAATTTCTATGAAATTGATAGAATCCCTAACTTTCTCTTAATCTTGACCGTTTTGTTGTAAAGCGGTTAAAGCTTGAGAAGCTGAGGATGTAAAGTTTTGACAAATTTTGTGAACTGTGGGATAATGGAGAGGAATTAAGGATTAGTTCTATATCATGGACTAGAAAAGACCCCAAGCTAACTTCCACATTAAGCTTGGGGTCTTTTTGACACTATCTATCTTTGTTTAGCCATTTATCGACTAAGCGAAGAA
>CAKMPG010000210.1:0-6397 GCA_927911355.1 Streptococcus mitis
AGTTTAGCCTATATTCCGACACCTATGGGCATGCAGAAGTTTATCATCCAAACGAGCCATTATCAAGTTGATGGGCAAAAGATTGAACTAGATTATCAGCTACAAAATCAAGAGGGACAACCCTTTGCCAGCTATCAATTAGAAATTACTTGGGGCTAGGCTCATGTCTTTTTCAAATTTTAGCTAGCTATCTTCTTGGATTGGCTTCCTAGTGTGGTAGATTAGGCTATTTTTTGGTATAATAAAAAGTTATGGAAATCGAAAAAACCAATCGTATGAATGCGCTCTTTGAATTTTATGCGGCGCTTTTGACAGATAAGCAAATGAATTATATCGAGCTCTACTACGCTGATGATTACAGCCTTGCTGAGATTGCCGAGGAGTTTGGTGTCAGTCGTCAGGCTGTCTATGATAATATCAAGCGGACAGAAAAAATTCTGGAAGATTATGAGATGAAATTGCACATGTACTCGGACTACATTGTCCGAAGTCAGATTTTTGATCAGATTTTGGAGCGTTATCCAGAGGATGCTTTTCTGCAAGAGCAAATTGAGATTTTGACCAGTATTGATAATAGGGAGTAATCATGGAAAATCTTGTCGTCTATAAAGGAATACCCTGTAAATTATTAGCTGCAGAGGAACCATTTCCTAGTCAACTACAAATTCTCTCACCTGATTCTATTCCTCAAGCCCTTAAAGAAGGATTTAGCTGTTGGGGATATCCAAATGAAATCATGAAAGAAGTCACAACCGAAGAACTAGAGAGTTTGCAACATTTCGGACGATTTCCACTGAATTGAAAAAATAGGAGAAAATAATGGCATTTGAAAGTTTAACAGAACGTTTACAGAACGTCTTTAAAAATCTACGTAAAAAAGGAAAAATCTCTGAATCTGATGTCCAAGAGGCAACCAAAGAAATTCGCTTGGCCTTGCTTGAGGCCGACGTTGCCTTGCCTGTTGTAAAGGACTTTATCAAGAAAGTTCGTGAGCGTGCAGTCGGGCATGAGGTCATTGATACCCTTAATCCTGCGCAACAAATTATTAAAATCGTTGATGAGGAATTGACAGCCGTTTTAGGTTCTGATACGGCAGAAATTATCAAGTCACCTAAGATTCCTACAATCATCATGATGGTTGGTTTGCAGGGAGCTGGTAAAACAACTTTTGCTGGTAAATTGGCCAACAAACTCAAGAAAGAAGAAAATGCTCGTCCTTTGATGATTGCGGCGGATATTTATCGTCCAGCTGCCATTGATCAGCTGAAGACATTGGGACAACAGATTGATGTGCCGGTTTTCGCTCTTGGGACAGAGGTTCCAGCTGTTGAGATTGTTCGTCAAGGTTTGGAACAAGCCCAAACTAATCATAACGACTATGTCTTGATTGATACGGCAGGTCGTTTGCAGATTGATGAGCTTTTGATGAATGAACTTCGTGACGTGAAAGCACTAGCTCAACCAAACGAAATTCTCCTAGTGGTTGATGCCATGATTGGTCAGGAAGCGGCCAATGTTGCGCGTGAGTTTAATGCTCAGTTGGAAGTGACTGGTGTCATCCTTACCAAGATTGATGGCGATACTCGTGGTGGTGCGGCTCTATCTGTTCGTCACATTACCGGAAAACCAATCAAGTTCACTGGTACAGGTGAAAAGATTACGGACATTGAGACCTTCCACCCAGATCGTATGTCTAGTCGTATCCTTGGCATGGGGGATATGCTCACTTTGATTGAGAAAGCTTCTCAGGAATACGATGAGCAAAAAGCCCTTGAAATGGCTGAGAAGATGCGTGAAAACACCTTTGATTTCAATGATTTCATCGATCAGTTGGATCAGGTGCAAAACATGGGGCCGATGGAAGACTTACTTAAGATGATTCCAGGTATGGCCAACAATCCAGCCCTTCAAAACATGAAGGTGGATGAGCGTCAGATTGCGCGCAAACGTGCTATTGTGTCTTCAATGACGCCTGAAGAGCGTGAAAATCCAGATTTGTTAAATCCAAGCCGTCGTCGTCGTATCGCTGCAGGTTCTGGAAATACTTTTGTAGAAGTCAATAAATTCATCAAAGACTTTAACCAGGCTAAACAACTCATGCAAGGGGTTATGTCTGGAGATATGAACAAAATGATGAAGCAAATGGGAATCAATCCAAATAACCTTCCTAAAAATATGCCAAATATGGGAGGAATGGATATGTCTGCCCTTGAAGGAATGATGGGACAAGGCGGTATGCCTGACCTGTCAGCTCTCGGAGGAGCAGGAATGCCAGATATGAGTCAGATGTTTGGTGGTGGACTCAAAGGTAAAATCGGTGAATTTGCCATGAAAACAGTCTATGAAACGGATGGCGAATAAAATGAAAAAAGCGAAGAAGAAACGCAAGTAAGACAAAGGAAGGCCGCAGGGCTTTCCTTTTTTAGAAAGAAGAAAAATGAGCACTTCCGTAATTGGAAATGCTCGTTTTTGATGTGTTTAGACTCTTAATCTTTATTTTCGTATGGTAAGATCAAGTTCAAGATGATTCCTGTCATGGCTGATAGGGCAGTACCTGAAAGGGTAACTGGACCAAGTTTAAGGATAGCTCCTCCAAGTCCAAGTACCAACATAGCACTTGCGATGATTAGGTTACGCATTTGACTGAAGTCTACACGTTCTTTGATCAAGACTTTCAAACCATTACTTGCGATAACTCCGTAGAGAAGGATTGACATACCACCAAGTACAGCATTTGGAATGGTTGAAATCAAGGCAGTGAATTTACCAAGGAAGCTAAGGGCAATCGCGATGAAGGCAGCGTTACGGATAACTGAGACAGAAGCGATACGAGTCATACCGATAACCCCTGTATTTTCTCCGTAAGTTGTATTGGCTGGTCCACCAAGGAAGGCAGAAACTGAAGTTGCGATACCGTCACCAAGAAGAGTACGGTGAAGACCTGGTTCTTTCAAGAATTGACGGCCACAGATTTGACCCAAAACAGTATGGTCTCCGATATGTTCAGAAATTGTTACGATAGCGATTGGCAAGATAGCGATGGTTTCTGGACCGAAGTAAAGATTGTATTCTTTAAAGGCACCGCCTGTATTAAATGGCAAGTAGAAACCAGGAATCTCGAACCAGTTGGCTTTAAGAACTGGTGTAAAGTCAACCAAGCCAAGTGTTAGTGCGAAGAGGTAACCACCGATAATGGCAAAGAGGAATGGAATGATTCGTAGGAAGCCTTTTCCTTTTGTATTGATAAAGGCAGCAATCAAGAAAGTAACAACTGCTACAAGAGCATTTTTCCAATTCCCGTCAGCTACAAGACCAGCATTGGTAACAGCTGAACCTGCAAGTCCCAGACCGATAACGATAATCATAGGTCCGATGATGATTGGTGGCAAGAGTTTATCAATCCATTTTGTACCTGCAAAACGAACACCTGCAGCCACAAGGACATAGACCAAACCAGTCAAGATAACTCCTGTTTGAGCAGCAGATACATCACCCCCCATTTCTTTCATAGCCAGTGACATTGCTGTGATAAAGGCAAAAGAAGAACCTAGATAAACTGGAACTTTAAATCCAGTTGAAATCATATAGATGAGTGTCCCGACACCTGAAGCAAAAAGGGCAACAGATACAGGCATTCCCAAAATCAAGGGTACCAAGATGGTCGCACCGAACATGGCGAAAACGTGTTGGAAACTAAGGAGAATTCCTTTTCCAGCCGAAGGACGTTGGTCAACGTCTAGTAACAAATCAACAGTTGATTCTTGTTTCATATAAACCTCACTTTTGGGCATCAAAAAAGAGCCCATTATTTTACAGCAATAGGCCCTCAGAGTAAGACTTCTCTAAAATCTAGACTTTAAAGAGTTTCAAGTATTTCTGCGTCTTCGTCACCTCACGGGATGACATTAAAAACCTTTGCTTGTGATAGTATAGCAGAAATTCCGAACTTTGTAAACATTTTTTACTAAAAAATTTAAAGCGGGCGTTTGTTGGGCATGCCAGCCTTTCTTGGATATTTATTTGGTGTTTCTTTTTTCTTTTCTACCACTGTGATGTAACGTGGATCTCCATTTGGTAGGGCGTAGCTGAGATTGTCTTCTACTTTACTAAAAAGGAGGTTGAGGGCATTCTTAGCTTCTAATAATTCCTCAGGAGCATTGCTAGCCTTGAGTGCCAATAGTTTTCCGCCAACTTTAAGGTAGGGAATAGTTAATTCAGATAGGACTTGCATACGGGCAACCGCACGAGCCGTTACAAAATCATACTGAGCACGGAAGTTTTTGTCTTGGGCAAAATCTTCGGCACGTCCATGGTAGAAATGAACATCGTCTAAATCCAGTTCCTGAGCCAAAAGTTTGAGGAAGTTGATGCGCTTGTTGAGAGAATCAATGATAGTTACATTTAGCTGAGGATAGAGGATTTTCATAGGTAGACTAGGAAATCCTGCCCCGGCTCCAATATCAAGAAGTTTGATAGTTTCATTTGAAATTAAGCCTTGCAGAATGGGTGCAATCGAATCGTAAAAGTGTTTCAGATAGACTTCTTCCTTATCTGTAATAGCCGTCAAATTAATCTTCTCATTCCACTCGACCAAGAGTTCAAAATAGCGTTCAAATTGTTTTTTTTGCTGGTCCGAAAGTGAAAGATTTTGCTCGGCAAGCAAGTTGTAAAATGTTTCTGGTTTCATAGTTTTTTCCTTCTTTAGTATCATCTTATTTTACCACAATCATTAAAAATTTGATATACTGGTACTAATCTAAAAGCAGAAAGGACTTATATAATGACTTGGATTATTCTTGGAGTTATCGCTCTTGTTGTTATTTTTGTGATTGTTAGCTATAATGGTTTGGTTAAGAATCGTATGCAAACAAAGGAGGCTTGGAGTCAGATTGATGTTCAGTTGAAACGTCGAAATGACCTCTTGCCAAACTTGATTGAGACTGTAAAAGGTTATGCCAAATATGAAGGTTCTACCCTTGAAAAGGTGGCAGAACTACGTAACCAAGTGGCGGCAGCGACTTCACCAGCAGAAGCTATGAAAGCTAGTGATGCACTTACTCGTCAGGTTTCAGGTATTTTTGCAGTTGCAGAAAGCTATCCAGATTTGAAAGCTAGTGCAAACTTTGTTAAATTGCAAGAGGAGTTGACAAATACAGAAAATAAAATTTCTTACTCTCGTCAACTCTATAACAGTGTTGTCAGCAACTACAATGTAAAATTAGAAACTTTCCCAAGCAATATTATCGCTGGAATGTTTGGATTTAAAGCAGCGGATTTCCTTCAAACACCAGAAGAGGAAAAGGCAGTTCCTAAAGTTGATTTTAGCGGTTTAGGTGACTAAGATGTTGTTTGATCAAATTGCAAGCAATAAACGAAAAACCTGGATTTTGTTGCTGGTATTTTTCCTACTCTTAGCTCTTGTTGGCTATGCGGTTGGTTACCTCTTTATGCGATCTGGGCTTGGTGGTTTGATTATCGCACTGATTATTGGCTTTATCTATGCCTTGTCCATGATTTTTCAATCGACAGAGATTGTCATGTCCATGAACGGGGCGCGTGAGGTTGATGAGCAAACGGCACCAGACCTCTACCATGTAGTGGAAGATATGGCTATGGTGGCTCAGATTCCTATGCCCCGTGTTTTCATCATTGATGATCCAGCCTTAAATGCCTTTGCGACAGGTTCTAACCCTCAAAATGCGGCGGTTGCTGCGACGTCAGGTCTCCTAGCTATCATGAATCGTGAAGAACTAGAAGCTGTTATGGGACATGAAGTCAGTCATATTCGTAACTACGATATCCGCATTTCGACTATTGCTGTTGCCCTTGCCAGTGCTATCACTATGCTTTCTAGTATGGCAGGTCGTATGATGTGGTGGGGTGGCGCAGGTCGCAGACGAAGTGATGATGATCGGGATGGAAATGGCTTAGAAATCATTATGCTCGTGGTTTCACTACTAGCTATTGTTCTGGCGCCTCTCGCTGCAACCTTGGTGCAACTAGCTATTTCTCGTCAGAGGGAATTCCTAGCTGATGCTTCCAGTGTCGAGTTGACTCGCAATCCTCAAGGGATGATTAATGCTCTACGTAAGTTAGACAATAGTAAACCCATGAGTCGTCCTGTTGATGATGCCAGCAGTGCACTTTATATCAATGATCCCAAGAAAGGTGGAGGGTTCCAAAAACTCTTTTATACCCACCCACCTATTTCAGAACGGATTGAACGTTTAAAACATATGTAAAATGAATGTTGGGAAAAAGTCTTTAAAATCTTAAAAACGCATAATATCAGGTGTGCAAAACTTGATATTATGCGTTTTATTATGGGAAGAATTTTACTTTTCTCTTCTCCTAAAAAATTGTGTTTTTTGCCCCACCTATCTGCTATGTTGCAAAT
>CAKMPG010000211.1:0-3577 GCA_927911355.1 Streptococcus mitis
AATGGTAACACGAGGGTCATCAAGTCCCGCAGCAAAGTCTGGGAAATACTCACGACAGACCTCAACCAACATCTCATCTGGTTCCACAATATCGATTTGTTCCAGCTCAGGATAGAGTGTTAATACTTGGGCAACACCACCGTCGCCACCTCCAATAACCAAGACTTTCTTGGGATTTGGGTGGACAGCCATGGGAACGTGGACGGTCATTTCATTGTAGACAAAATCATCAGCATCTGAGAACAAGACGTGCCCATTTAAAATTAGTATTTTACCAAAAGCTGGAGTGTCAAGAACCTCGATATCCTGCCATTCACTTTTACCAGCGTAGAGTTGCTTGGCTGTTCTCAGGGACAATTTGACATCTGGAGTATGAACTTCAGAAAACCATAAATCCATCTAGTTCTCCTTTCTCTTAATGACGTTGATGTGATTGACCTCGGGATCTTCCGTCCCTTGGAGGGAGCAACCACGATCCTTGGCAAATTGGATATAGTCGACAATTTCTCGTGTAATGCGTTCACCAGGAGCCAAGATAGGAATTCCTGGAGGATAGCACATGACAAATTCTCCACAGACCTGTCCAACAGATTCGTCTAAAGACAAACTTTTTTCTCTCTGAATAGAAGGCTTTTTGTGGAGACAGCACTAACTCGGGCTGGATATATTCTCCAGCTATCAAGTCCTTCCCATCTCGTGAGTATAGTCTCTTGATATCAGCCAAAGCACCAACCAAGCGCTCGATGTCTTGGATACGGTCACCAATCGAAATATAGGCCAAGATATTACCAATATCACCAAACTCGATCTGAATGTCGTATTCGTCTCGTAGGAGGTCATAAACCTCGATACCTGTTAAGCCAATACCCTGAGTGTAAACTGACAACTTGGTCACATCAAAATCACATACCGACACACCATCTATTAATTCTTTTGAGTAGGCATAGTAGCCACCGATAGCATTGATTTCACGACGAGCGTACTCGGATAGCTCAATGACCTTCTCAAACGACTCTTTACCACGAAGGGCCAAGTTGCGACGCGAAATATCCAGACTAGCCATCAACAAATAAGAGGCGGATGTTGACTGGGTCAGGTTGATGATCTGACGAACGTATTCAGGATTCATCTGCTCCCCGATTAAAAGAAGCGAACTTTGTGTCAAACTCCCACCAGACTTATGCATGGAAACTGCTGCCATATCAGCACCTGCATCCATAGCAGAAATTGGAAGTTTATCAGTAAAATGTAAGTGCGCTCCGTGGGCCTCATCTACCAAAACCATCATGCCAGCTTCATGAGCCATTTCTGTCAACCCCTTTAGGTCTGAACAGATGCCGTAGTAAGTAGGATTGTTAATCAAAATGGCCTTGGCATCTGGATGGTCCTTTATGGCCTTGGCTACTCGATCATTTCAAGACCTAAAGCGATACCAATTTTAGGATCTACACTCATCTCGATATAGATGGGAATGGCACCACACAGAACTAGCGCATTGATAGCAGATTTATGGACATTACGTGGCAGAATAATCTTATCTCCAGCCTTGCAGGTTGACAGAATCATAGTCTGCACCGATGAAGTTGTTCCCCCAATCATGAGGAAGGCATGGGCTGCTCCAAAAGCATCAGCTGCCAGCTCCTCTGCATCCCGAATGATCGAAATAGGATGCCCTAAATTATCCAAGGGTTTCATCGAATTGACATCAATGCCAACACATTTTTCTCCTAATAGTTCGACAAGTTCTGGATTTCCCCGTCCACGCTTGTGACCTGGAACATCAAAGGGAACAATCCTTTTCTTGCGTAACTTCACCAAGGCCTCATAAATTGGGGCTTGGTTTTGATCTAACTCTTTCAAGACATACTCCTTTTCACATTTTTAGTATCTTAGAACTTAGACACTAAAGTTTGACTTATGAAAAAAGAGCAGGTTTTCACCTGCTCTGCAATCTTCTGACGTGTTTATTTTGGTTTCTGTTGAGTATGTCTGTTCCTGATGTTTCCTAACTCTCTAGTAGCAAATATTACGTACTTTATTGATCGTTTCACAAGATGACGTGTGCTTTCACCACACTAAAAATTTATGAATTAGGACAAGTGTCCTAACATCAACTTATAAAAGTAGGCTTTTAACCCTATCAATAATGTGGCTTTTCAACCACGCTTCGGCATTCAACCCTGCCTGTCCGTAGGCATTTTTTACTCGGGTTTATATTTGCTAGAAAACATCATCTCATTTTCTAAGCTTTATTAATATAACATACTTCCAACACTCTGTAAAGTACTTTTTTGAAAAAATATCTATTTTTGTTCGGAAAAATAATATTTTATATAGATTTGTATAAGTTGTATAATGTGAAAGCGGATATAAAAAGAACTAGTCCACTAGTTCTTTTTAATGTATCTTAACGAATCTTGTACTTATTTAATGGTAACAGAAAAACGATAGCCATTTAATTGTATAAATTTCACCAAAACGAATAAAGCAATTCGTTTATTAGCATTGGCAAAAACATGCTTTTTTTCAAGCAATACAAGTAGCTCATTGAGAATAAGCGAGCCACTCATTAATCATACTAGCGATTTCTTTGGGGGCTTCAGTATAAAGCTCATGGCCAAAGTTTTCTAGAAAATAGTATCAAAATAGTCTGGCAATTCTTTTAGGGTTTCCTCTCTCCATGTAGCTTCATTAGGATAGCGAGGACTGATAAACAAAGCATCTCCCACTTCTCTCTTAAAAGCTTGGATTTTTCTTCGTAGGCGGAGTATCGCTTCTATATTTTTATATTTTATAGCTAACTCATATCTATTATACTCCGCATTCCAGTGATAGGACTGTCTTACGGCTTTCTCCATATTTTCTGACCAATGCTTTGCTTCGGATTTTTCTTTAGAAATAAGAAGATTTAAGTCCGGAACGACTTGAGATTCAATATAGTTTTTAGTTTCCTCTAACTCTGTATCTAAAGGTAAAATCTTATCTAAATCTAGATAGCCACCATCCAAAATAATCAGTTTCTTCACTTCTTGAAATTTCGATGCGAGATAACGAGCCAAATCTCCTCCAAGAGAATGGCCTATCAGACAGATAGATTCTTTCTCTACAATCTCATTTTTAAACCATGATTTCAATTCTGTTTCATCTCGAAGATGCTTTTCATATGGACTTAGAAAATAAACCTGCGAATCTAGTTCTTGAAGAAAATCCTTGCTATGATAGATATTGCTTCCCAAACCGCCAATAAAATATATTTTCATTCTCTACTTAATACTATGCTTATTCATCTTTTGCTCAAAGATAGTCGTGATAATCTGACGCAATTCTTCGCGTTCTTTTTCCGGAATCTCACCACTTGTTTGAGCTGCAGCGTAGAGTTCAGGGTGTTCAATTGAAATGCGTTTAATCGTACGGGTCGTAGCATGTTTTCTGACGAAAAATGGGATTCGCTTAATCAAGTCTTGAGGTACTAGAGCAAGAATCTTCTCAGCAGTTTCCTTGTCACTAATCTTAGACGTAGTCAGCCCTTCTTAATCATTTCCTGTTCTTTTTCTGTAAAATCTTTTAATTCCATTCG
>CAKMPG010000212.1:0-8267 GCA_927911355.1 Streptococcus mitis
GGCCAGTCCCTAGCGCAGACCATTCTCTTTCATAACAATGTGGATGTCTTTCAGCTGGATAAAAAATGTGTCTATCGTGGAGATGAAAATTCCCAGTGTTTGGGCAGGTCAAGCCTGAGCCAGCTGGATCTACGTGGCAAATACAACCTCAATGTCTTAGGATTTCGTGAACAGGAAAATTCACCACTGGATGTCCAGTTTGGGCCTAATGACCTCTTGAAAGCAGATGCCTATATCTTGGCAGTCATTAACAACCAGTATCTAGATGACTTGGCAGAATTAAATTCGTAAGGAGGGAATTTCCCTCTTTTTTAATGTTCAAGATAGGAAATAGAGACAGACTCCTTGTATTCTAATAAAAGTCCTTCAAAGTCTGGACTTTATGGTAGAATAGAAAGAAGTGACAAGAGAGTAATACTCTTCGAAAATCTCTTCAAACCACGTCAACGTTGCCTTGCCGTAGGTATGGTTACTGACTTCGTCAGTTCTATCCACAACCTCAAAACAGTATTTTGAGCTGACTTCGTCAGTCTTATCTGCAACCTCAAAGCAGTGCTTTGAGCAACCTGCGGCTAGTTTCCTAGTTTGCTCTTTGATTTCATTGAGTATAAAATAAGCAAATCACTAAGAAACCCACGACAAGATAATCCTGACGCGGGTTGTAGTTTCAAAAAAAATGTCAATTGACCTGACTAGCAATCTGTAAGAGTGCCTTTTCAAAAAGGAAATTCTTTTCATAAAGACCAGTCTTAATCTGATAGTCTGTCTCAATCAAATAAGAAATAGCTTGCTTCAAAAAGCTCAAGGAAAAGTCCTCGCGCATCTCTCAGCGCAAACTTAATCTGATAGGGATTTGGATTGCGTCCGAGAAAACTACCTAAACTACTTGCAATCTGCGATTCTGTTTGACCAGACTCCGCCAAAATTTTCACCTGAGTAAAAGTCCGAAATTGTCCTAGCATGACTGCAATCAGTTTGATTTCATCTTCACCTTGCAAGGTCAAGTCTCTAACCAAATCGCGCGCCTGGTCCATCTTTTTAGTCAGAATAAAACTGAGTTAAATCAAAAATATTGTCCTGTAAGGTCTTGGGAATTGCGTTAACAATATCCTCTTCCTCGATAACAGAATCTGCCTTATAAGACTGTAAAAAGAGGAGATTTTTCTGGATTTCGCTAAATTGAAAACCAGATTTGATAAGGAGATTTTCAAAAGAATGATCGGCAAACTGCAGACCTTGTTTCTGGCTCCACTTTTGAAAATACTGGCGCAGTTCTTGTTCTTTTGCTTCTACTGCATCGAAGACCTTAGCATCACGCTTAAGTAATTTAACCAACCTTCTTTTGCTATCCAGCTTTCCTTCCGCAAAGATCAACAACTTGGTTGTTGGAGAAGGATTGTCAAGGTATTCCTCAAACGACTTGAGCTCATCATCTGTTAAAAAGCGTTTCTTGGCTGTTGTAATATCGACAAAATGATCCAATATCACGATTTTCTCATCCGCAAAGAAAGGAAGGCTGACCAACTCCAGTTCCACATCCTTGTAAACTACTTCTTTCATATCAAAGTAGGCAAAGTTGAGGTCAGCAGAATCATAGCCAATCTGTTTCAATACTTGACTCTTCATAACTTCAAACTGACCCTGATCTGTCCCTGTAAATAAGCTCAGACTAGGTAAATTTGATAAAGTCAACTTCTGACTTTCTTCAATGGCTAGCATCTTCTCTCCTTTCTTCTAATTTTTTAATGAATTTAATCAATATAGCGCAATTTCCCACGGAAATCTTCTAGGCTTTCGTACCCTTTTCCGCCATGATTGCTTTCAGTTCATTAGTAATGCGGTCAAAAGCACCAACTCCCTCTTTGTGAAGGGTGGTTCCTACCTGCACCATACTCGCTCCACAGAGGATATGTTCAAAGGCATCACGACCAGTCAAAACGCCACCTGTTCCGATGATTTGAATTTGAGGATTTAAGCGTTGATAAAAGGCATGAACATTAGCTAGAGCAGTCGGTTTGATATACTCTCCACCAATCCCACCGAAACCATTTTTTAGGACGAATAACGACGGACTCATCTTCTATATATAGGCCGTTTCCGATAGAGTTAACACAGTTGACAAACTTAAGAGGATACTTGTTGAAAATAGCTGCCGCTTGGTCAAAGTGAACAATGTCAAAATATGGTGGCAATTTAATTCCCAGAGGTTTGGTGAAGTAGGCAAATACCTCTGCCAAAATCCGGTCTGTTGTCTCAAAATCATAGGCAATCTGAGGTTTACCTGGAACATTAGGACAGGAGAGGTTTAGCTCAGTCAAACCACGAAAATCACTCTCTTGGACTTTTTTCAAGATAGTATGGGTTTCCTCTGGAGACATTCCAACTAAGGATAGAAAGAAGGTACGATTCGGTTCCTTTTCTTGTAATTCCAGAAGATAGTTTAGGTAATAATCTAAGCCATTATTTGGCAAGCCCATAGAGTTGATGGAACCAAGTGGAACATCTTGATAGCGTGGCTCAGGATTTCCCTGACGAAAGTCCAAGGTCGCTGTCTTCGTGACAAAGGTTCCTGCTGCTGAGTTTTTAACGCCTTCTAACTCTGCTATCGTCATACAAGCCACACCTGCCGCATTCATCAAACAATTTTCAAACTCAAAACCAGCAATTTGTGTTTTCGTTGATACCATGATTCTGATCCTCCAGATTCCTTTTATTGCTAATATTATACCATATTTTCAGATTTTCTCTTTGAGAAAGATATTTCAAAGAAAAAGGTTCGTTTTTTAGCATGTTCTAAATCAGTTGTTTCAAATTGAAAGAATTTTTAGAAAATTTTTGTTTTCTCTTTACAGTAAAAAAAAAATTCTGCTATAATGACTCACATAATTAAATTAGAATTTAAGGAGAACGATATGACATCTGCTAAAGAATATATCCAAAGCGTGTTTGAAACTGTAAAAGCTCGTAACGGGCACGAGGCTGAGTTCCTTCAAGCTGTTGAAGAATTTTTCAACACTTTGGAACCTGTATTTGAAAAACACCCTGAGTATATCGAAGAAAATATCTTGGCACGTATTACTGAGCCTGAGCGCGTGATTTCTTTCCGTGTTCCTTGGGTTGACCGTGATGGAAAAGTTCAAGTAAACCGCGGCTACCGTGTTCAATTCAACTCAGCTGTTGGACCATACAAAGGCGGACTTCGTTTCCACCCAACTGTAAACCAAGGGATTTTGAAATTTCTCGGATTTGAACAAATCTTTAAAAACGTCTTGACTGGACTTCCTATCGGTGGAGGTAAAGGTGGATCAGACTTCGATCCTAAAGGTAAAACAGATGCTGAAGTGATGCGCTTCTGCCAAAGCTTCATGACTGAATTGCAAAAATACATCGGCCCATCACTTGACGTACCTGCTGGTGATATCGGTGTTGGTGGACGTGAAATTGGTTACCTTTACGGTCAATACAAACGCCTTAACCAATTTGATGCTGGTGTCTTGACTGGTAAACCTCTTGGATTTGGTGGTAGCTTGATTCGTCCAGAAGCAACTGGTTACGGTTTGGTTTACTATACTGAAGAAATGCTTAAAGCTAACGGTAACAGCTTTGCTGGTAAGAAAGTTGTTATTTCAGGTTCTGGTAACGTTGCTCAATACGCTCTTCAAAAAGCGACTGAACTTGGTGCAACTGTTATCTCTGTATCTGACTCAAATGGTTATGTCATCGATGAAATGGTATCGACTTCGATCTTTTGGTTGACGTTAAAGAAAAACGTCGCGCTCGTTTGACTGAGTATGCAGCTGAGAAAGCAACTGCTACTTATCATGAAGGTTCTGTATGGACTTACGCTGGAAACTATGACATCGCTCTTCCATGTGCGACTCAAAACGAAATCAACGGTGAAGCAGCTAAACGTTTGGTTGCTCAAGGCGTTATCTGTGTATCTGAAGGTGCCAACATGCCAAGCGACCTTGATGCCATCAAAGTCTACAAAGAAAATGGTATCTTCTACGGACCTGCCAAAGCTGCCAACGCTGGTGGTGTAGCCGTTTCAGCTCTTGAAATGAGCCAAAATAGCCTTCGCCTCTCATGGACTCGTGAAGAAGTTGATGGACGTCTCAAAGACATCATGACAAACATCTTCAATACAGCTAAAACAACTTCAGAAACATACGGTCTTGATAAAGACTACCTTGCAGGAGCTAACATTGCTGCCTTTGAAAATGTAGCAAACGCTATGATTGCACAAGGTATTGTTTAAGATTCATTTGCTTAATCCTCAATCGCTACGATTGGGGATTTTTATGTTGAATCCAAAAAAACTCACCATTAACAGTGAGTTTTAACATCAGAATTTATTTTACTTTCATTAGGGCAGATGACAAACATTCAACAATCTCATCAACTGCTTCATCTATGTTTATAGTTTCTTCATCATTCAACATCATGGGAATAAGATAAGAAAAACTCAATGCTAAAATGTATCGAACAATTCTTTCATTTGACCAATTTAGAATAAGTCCTTTTTCTTTAAATTGATTTAAAACAGGGCTAATTGGTTCTATTATAGATTGAACAATAATATTTCCTAACTGGATAGAAAGATTTTTATCAATAAAAGAACGCCCCAAGAGAATTTTAACATGCATTTGATTCTCCTGAATGAAAAAGAGCCTATCTCGAACAATACTTTTTAAAAAGAAGGGAAAATTTTCTTGATCTACTGTGAATTTTTTTTCTGAGAAATCCGCAATTACTTCTGGAATAACCTGTTCTAGAAAAGTAGATAAAATGACTTCTAAAATACCTTCCTTTGTTTTAAAGTAACTAAAAACAGTTCCTTCTGACACTCCAGCGCGTTCGGCAATAAGGCTGGACGTTGTATTCTCAAATCCAATTTCTGAGAATAATTTTAAGCTTGATAATAATACTCGACGTTGTTTCAAGCTCAAGTTGCTAACTTCTAACGTCTGAGCATACTTTTGTTCTAAACTTTCCATCGCTAGCACCTCTCTTCTACTCTCTTACTTTTACGACTTTTTTGCCTCGACTGTGTCCCATTTTCAGACTACGATAGGCTTCTCTAACTGACTTTAGAGAAAAGTCATACACTTGATCAATTTTCAGCTGAATCTTCCCGTCTGAGACCATTTCAGCTAAAGTGCTAAAATCATCATATGTGGAATGTCTCGGACCAGTAAACTGAGCACCTTTTATCATAACATAGGGTGAAGGTACTAATGTCCCAATAGCTGTCCCCTTCAAGCCTAAACTAAAAGCCAATCTAACATAATCAGATCCATAACAATCCAAAAATTTTGTAATAGGCGTTGGACTAGCTGATAGAAGAGCCTTCTTGATATTCTCTTCGTAACTTACTGGTATAGCACCTAAAGACTTCAGATACTCTGCATTTTTCTTACTTGCTATTCCAATCACTGTCGCCCCCTTAGCAACTGCATACTGTACTGCAATACTTCCAATACCTCCTGCTGCAGCTGAAATAACAACAGTATCTCTTGAATTTAAACCGATTCTTCTAAAAGCCCCACCCACAGTTAGAGCAGCTACTCCCATAGTAGCTGCGTGAGTCATGTCGATCATCTCTGGTTTCAATACAATTTCTGATTCATTGACACAAATTTCTGTTGCTAAAGCTCCCCTATTAGTTCCCAAACCAGGATCGCTAATCATTGTTCCAAACACCTTATCTCCTACTGAAAACCTAGTTACTTCATTTCCAACTTCTGTAATATCTCCAGAAAAATCTCTCCCCACACCTCTTGGAAATAAAGATGATTTAGATTCAAACCAACGACTTGGTTTCCTTAATTTCGTTATAAAAGATAGAAATCGAAGGGGTTTCGCTCCCTCAAAAGTTTTATAATCAATAGGATTTAAACCAACAGCATGAACTTCTACTCTCACCTGATTTACCTCCAAGGCTGTAGAGTCTATCTTCAGCAAATCCAAGACCTCTTCGTTACCGAAACGACTGTACTCTATTGCTTCAACAACCATTTTCTTTACTCCTTAATTTCACAAAAATTGAGTGAACACTCATTTTTATAAATTATACTCTTAATTTGTAAGAAAATCAATATTATCGTTTGATAACGATTTATGACATGATACAAATATCTATCATTTCGATTTACCAATATGATTCTTTCAATCTAACTCTCCTCACTTTTAAAGATTCCTTTCCCTTTTTTGCCCCATGTAATAAAAAATAAAAACCGCTACTCCTAAGAATAGCGGTTTAATCATGTTTTTAAGCTACTAATGTAGTTACTCTATTATTTAAGAGTAACAATTTGCTAATCTTATTTTCTCCCAGTATTAGTGGGTTAATTCCTCCATTTTCAACTTTGGCAGGAATTTGGTAGGTAAATTGATAATCCAAGATTATCTAAACTGTCTGTAATCTCTTCTGAAATTGTTGAATCACCTGAATAATACCAGTGACTATATGTATTCAACGTGGTTGACTTATCAGCATGTCCTAATCGATATGAAACATATAAGGTATCCTTATGCAATACATTTATAAGGTAGGAAGCATGACTATGTCTTAAACCTTTCCCCGTAATTTCTGGTACACCCGTAACCCTAGCATGCCTTTTTATTATCCTAGAAATTGTAGACTTACACAAGGGGGCACCAAAACGTGATATTACATAATCTTTATCATCATTCTTTATTTGAACTTCTCGCCATTTTTTAAGTATTGTAATCGTAAAATCATCTAAATCAATTTTACGATTCCCCGCTACTGTCTTTGTTTGTTGTTTAGCATACCATACACCGTTTTTGTCTTTCTCAATTGTCGAATGAACATGAATCCATTTACGTTCAAAATCAATATCTTCCCATTTAAGAGCAATACCCTCACTAACTCTTAAGCCAGTCATAAAATATAACCAGATTGTCATGTAATTATGGAGTCCCTCATACTCACTAATATCAAAAGAGTTTATTACCTTCTTAAATTCATCAAATGTCCAAAATTTTGTATCAGGGTGCTTTCCTCTAGGATTATCTAATCCTTTAAAAGGAACTCTATCAATATAACCCAATCTTTCTGCATAGCCCAGACACGCTTTAAATCTAGACCACATATTTTTTAGCATAGTTACTAGAATACTTGTCTATAATAGCTAAGCGAAATCTTTCACAGTCAATAGTACTAATATCCGATAATTTTTTACTACCAAATTGCTTAATAAATAACTGATGATGTGGTAAAGCGGTCTGATAAGTTACAAATTGAACTTTTTGTTGATAATATTTTAAATAAATCTCTTCCATAAACTCTCTAAAAGTTAGAAAACTATTATTAATAGTAGAGTTCACAAATTCATGTTTTAAACGAAGTATCTCTTCATAAGCTTCCTTAAAAGAATTAAACGGTAGTCCCTGTTGATTTTTCCTTCCTTTCTTTTGAATTCTTTTCCCAGTTATTGGATCAACTCCTAATTCAATTTGAAAGTAAATTTTTCCTTTTGAATCTTTGTATACACCTTTATATTTCTTTGTCTTTGATATAACCATTTTTCTCACCTTCTATATCTGAAAAGAAATACCAATTAAATTTTCTACAATATTTTTAGGAGCAATGCCTAACCTTTTATTATCGAAAGGTGAACAACCTAATTGTACCGCATTCTTATCATTTTTTCTAGCTTCTTCAAACTTTTTTACAGCAATTTTTTTGCTTGTCTAATAATATTTCTCGATGTGTGCTCTGGAAAACCAATCGCAACTAAATCTTTATAGTTTACTGTTTCCATGATTTTACTACTTCCTTTCTTAGATTTTTTCACCTCCATGGCATGACTGATGAAGTCATCATAAGAATTTCACTTGCTGCTCTTTTACGGTGGCAGCCTGAACGGTCAGAAGTATCATTGTATATCATTTGTATCATGGCATATAAAGTATCGGCTCTATTTTATTGATGGTTTTAAAATCGCTCTTATCATGGCGAGCCATTCAAATCTGCTCCACAAATGAGGAAAGTACCATTTTGGACTATTCAATTGTCAAAGAACAAATAAAAAATCTCCTCATTTTCACACTCTATGCAATTGAGGAGATTATTTTCTAAAGCGAATTTTATCAGGAAAATCTGTCAATCCCAATAGATAGTCTGTACTGACATCGTAAAAGTTTGAGAGAGTTACCAATACATCTGCCGTCAAGGCATGCTCACCCCGTTCAATTTTAGCATAAGCTGAGTTGTAAACGAAAGTATTTTAGCTATTTGT
>CAKMPG010000213.1:0-3047 GCA_927911355.1 Streptococcus mitis
ACCCAAGGTAGAAGATTTCAATCTTATAAAACTTAATCCGTCATGTCCGATACCAACGTTCGATGCTCCAATGGAATACTGCACATAACTAGCAAGAAAATGAAGCCTGACTGGATCCAGAAGAGAGCCAAGTCAAAGATTCCGTGCACAGCAACCACTGTAAGGAAAGACAGATAAAGACCGATAATCGGACGTTTCCCCGACTCCTGACTCATATCCATCATCAAGCGAACAGGAGCAACAGAAGACAAAACTAATAAAATAGTCCCTACAATTCCGTAACTCAGAATCGTATCAATATAAAGACTGTGAGCATGTTCATGATAAGGAGCATTTATCCGAGGATACGAGTGCATGTATGTCAATGGCCCCTCACCCCAAAAAGGATTTTGCTTAAACAAGGCCATCCCAGCATCCCAGATAGAAATTCGTTCTTCCATAGAAGAATCTAAAGTCCCCATCCGAACTCCCAAATCACTAGAAAAGAGGAAACTCAAGCCAATCGCAAAGACCCCAATACTAAGCCAAAAGGCCTTCCAGTTTTTAATGGTCGTAAAGAGATAAATAATGGCTCCAGCGATAATAGCAGGAAAGGCAGTTCGATTTTGCGTAAAGTTCAAACCAAAGAGATTCACAAAGCCTGCAATCACACAGAATACTTTCAACCAATTCAACTTGGTCGTTGTAAACAGATAGAAGGCAATCATGATACAGAAACAACAAATAATTCCATAATAATTAGGGTTAAAGAAGGTCACTTCTGCACGATTCTGATGCCACACCTGCATATTGGGTGAAAGAAAAGCATAGTTGAATTTCTTCACAATTTGGAAATGTTCTAAACTCGCAAAAGCAGCTGACAAGACGCTACCAAACAAGACGAGCTGCAAAATCAATCGAAAGAATTTATGTGATAAAATCGACTGATAGTGCAAAAAGAAAACAGTAAATAGAAAAATTCCTACTGAAGCCACAAGACCCATCCAATTTTGTGCAAAAACGGATATAACAGTACTATAGCCAAGAAAAAGAAGCAGCATCGGATGCTCCCCCATTTTCTGAAGAATACTTTTCATGTCTCCTGTAAAAATCAAACTAATAATATATAAACAGAATACAACTACAAAAAGATAAAAGGGTAAAAAGATACTCAGGATAATTCCCAATAAAATCAGCTCTTTACTAGACAACCCTTTCAGCTTTTCAATAAAGCCTATTGATTTCAAAATGAATCCTTTCTCTCCAAATCAGTTGATTCAGATAATAGTAAGCTACCCTATATTGTACCACTTTTTTTAGCAATTTGAAAACAAAGGAAACGTTTTCTAGTTAAAAAAGGAGCAAAAATACTGAGATTTCACACCTCAAGCTTAATGACTACATTTACTCTAAGAAAATCATACCGTAAATACTAGGCATATGTTAAAATAGTAGTAATTAAGCAACTAGCCAAACTAGATTCAAATCAGATACTATTCCTAAAGAAAGGAAACACTATGAAATCTTACCAAGCTGTCTACCAAATTCTAGCTAAAGATGCCAACTATATCAGCGGAGAAAAAATCGCAGAAGAACTATCCCTCAGCCGAACATCAATTTGGAAAGCCATCAGGCGGCTAGAACAAGAAGGCATTGAAATTGATAGTATCAAAAACAAAGGCTATAAACTGGTGAGTGGAGACCTTATTCTTCCAGAGATTCTAGAAGAAAACCTTCCAATTAAAGTCAGTTTTAAACCCGAAACAAGATCAACACAACTCGATGCAAAAGAAGCAATTGATTTAGGAAATGAAGCAAACACCCTCTATCTAGCTTCCTATCAAACAGCAGGACGAGGCCGTTTTCAACGCTCCTTCTACTCCCCACAAGGTGGCATTTATATGACCCTCCATCTCAAACCAAATCTCCCTTACGACAAATTACCATCCTACACACTACTTGTAGCAGGAGCTATCTACAAAGCCATTAAGAACCTAACTTTAATAGATATCGACATAAAATGGGTCAATGATATCTACCTCAAAAATCAAAAAATTGGAGGAATCCTCACTGAAGCAATGACCTCTGTGGAAACTAGCTTAGTCACAGATATCATTATTGGAGTAGGAATCAACTTCACTATTAATGATTTCCCACAAGAATTAAAAGAAAAAGCTGCTAGTTTATTTAAAACACCAGCACCTATTACCAGAAATGAATTAATCATAGAAATCTGGCGCACTTTCTTCGAAACACCAGCAGAAGAACTATTATACCTATACAAAAAACAGTCATTCGTTCTAGGAAAAGAAGTTACTTTCACACTAAATCAAAAAGACTACAAGGGACTTGCTAAAGATATCTCTGAAAGTGGAAAGCTTCTAGTTCAATGTGATAACGGAAAAGAAATCTGGCTCAATAGCGGAGAAATATCACTCAAGAGTTGGAAGTAATAATAAACTAGCACAACCATAAAATCGACAATATATAAAGATTTTAGCTTTTCTGCAGCCCACTACAGTTGACAAAGAGCGCAAAAAACTTCAGATAAGTAATCCAATTAAAGTTTTACAAATCTGAAGTTTTTACTTCTACAATTCTTAAAAATACAAAAAAAGAGTTATAAACTCTCAATAAAACGGAGAATAAGGGATTCGAACCCTTGCGCCAGTTACCCGACCTAACGATTTAGCAAACCGTCCTCTTCAGCCTCTTGAGTAATTCTCCTATTAATGGGCACGAGTGGACTCGAACCACCGACCTCACGCTTATCAGGCGTGCGCTCTAACCACCTGAGCTACGCGCCCAAGTTAAAAACTTGGTAATTGAACAAAGTTCAAAGCGGGTGACGAGAATCGAACTCGCGACAACAGCTTGGAAGGCTGTAGTTTTACCACTAAACTACACCCGCATACATACTATTAATAAAATGGCGCGAGACGGAATCGAACCGCCGACACATGGAGCTTCAATCCATTGCTCTACCAACTGAGCTACCGAGCCTTATTGCGGGAGCAGGATTTGAACCTACGACCTTCGGGTTATGAGCCCGACGAGCTACCGAGCTG
>CAKMPG010000214.1:0-11155 GCA_927911355.1 Streptococcus mitis
AACTCCATAACAGGGGCAGAAATCAGCCTGATCACTAAGCTAGCAGAAAGAACCGTGCAAGATATTATCAGCCGTCTAATCACGCGCCATAGCGTTCCTATTGTTGGGGTTCGACACGGAACATTTAGAGGATATTTTATCCCTGCTAACAAAGAGGAGTTACTGGACGGAGCAAAAGCATTCTATAACCAAGTACAGGAAGAACAGAAACGCCTAACTGTCCTTTTAAATGCTGATTTAGAGAGCTACAAAGAAACCTTGAAGGAGGTGGGCGGATATGTTTAGCCTAAGCCGAGAAAGTGAGCAAGACCTAGTGCATGGAATTCTGGAGGTAGTGGAAAGATACCATGAAGCGCGTGATAGACTCAAACCACGACTGACAGGCTTAATATCAGCCCAGGAAGTCATGGACGAGTTAGATATAAAATACATGACACTCCAAAAGTGGGAAAAAGCAGGGCTAAGACGGTATCAACCACCACTAGAAGATACTAGGAAAATCTATTATAGAATTTCTGACTTGATGAAGTTTATGGGGGTGGATGAATGAGGGTGCTGGAGTTAATTCTATCCGCTGACAAATTGCCTTTGTTTGGCTTTCTCAAGTCAAATCCTACTCAAGTATGGAAGAATGGGGAACATTACAAATTTATCTACTTTGAGCCAATAGGCGAGGGCTTGACGGCTTTCCACTACAAAGGTTTGTATGTGGCAGTTAAAGACGAAAACGAGGAAGCAGAGGGCTGGGAACTGACCAGAGATTTAGAGATAGGTTTGGCCAGTCCTGACTTGCTGATGATTCTGAAAGATTTAGAGGTAAACAAATTGACCGAGCAACGGCAGGGGCTTGGCATGGAGTTGAAAGGCTGGATTTTCGACCTGATTTGTAACGGCATTTATACCAGGTACGAGACTTCTCTATTTGTCCGCTTGCTATTTGTGAATGGCTACAGTTTTAGTCAGCTGGTGGACTTGTTTTCTACAATCGTCAAGCGTAAAGACCTAGCAAGCTATTTCCTAGAAGTAGCGACAAAATTCTATAAGGAGGTGGCTTTTGAATAGTGACGACATTGTAAATAAAATCATTGAAGAGAATCAGCAACGTGAACCCATTAAGGTAATAGAAGAATCAGAAAGCTATCTGACAACCTTTAAAGGGGTACAAGGCTTTTTATTCAACGTATGTAAGAATCTTGGGGAAGATAGACCATCTAAATCTTTGGAGGTTGCTGACTTTCTTAGAAAGTATATCCGATTTGTGAGAATCAGACCAGAAGTGCAGGGACAGAAAGCGCCCTTGTATTTCTATCATCCTGATAAGGGGATTTGGTTAGAAGATAACGAGTTACTTCAAGATTTAATCTCAACCATTCAACCTGATACGACAGAAAAACAAGCCTTTGATACGATTTACAAAATCGCTAGACGTAGCCCGTTGAAGTCTATCCAAAATGATTATACGGTTATCGGAAACCAGCTATATAACGCTAGTAAGGAAACGTTTGAACCTTTAACACCTAGCATTATTGTAACTAGAAAAATCCGTACAAGGTACGACCCAGAAGCCTATGAGCCTACTATACACGGTTGGAAGCCCAGCAAGTGGCTTGCTGAATTATTTGACAATGATCAAGAATTATATAACCTAGCTATCCAGATTATTAAAGCAAGTATCACAGGTAGAACCCTAAAAAATATCTTTTGGCTTTATGGCGAGGGTGGGACTGGTAAAGGAACTTTTCAGCAGTTACTTATTAATCTAGTAGGCATGGAGAACGTTGCAAGTCTCAAGATGACTGAGTTCGATAAAAGCCGTTTTTCTACCTCCATTCTGTTAGGTAAGAGTCTGGTTATTGGGGACGACGTACAAAAGGATGCAGTTATTAAAGATACGTCAAATATGTTTAGCCTTGCGACTGGGGACATTATGACTATAGAGGACAAAGGGAAGCGCCCCTATAGTTTACGCTTGAATATGACTATTATCCAGTCATCCAACGGCTTACCAAGAATGAACGGGGACAGGTCAGCGATTGACAGGCGGTTTAAGATTCTACCATTACCAAGGTCTTTAAAGGGAAACCAAACAAGGCAATTAAAGACGACTACATCAACAGGAAAGAAGTATTAGAGTATCTCACACGCCTAGCCCTTGAAACACCGACAAAGGACATCACACCAGAGAAATCAAAGGAGATTTTGCAAGAATACCATGAGGATAACAACCCAGTTATCGCTTTTGTATCTTCATTCTTTACTGATGAACTATCAAGTGAGTTTTTGCCTAATAGTTTTGTTTTCCATAACTGGAAAGGATTTACGGAATATTATGGGGTGAAACTACACAAGACAGAAATGGGGTTGCATCGAGAGATAAAAAGTAATCTACCAAGTTGGATAACCACAGGCCAGAAAGTAATACCATCAGGGAGACAACTTCATTCTGGTTTCTATCCGCATGAAGATACAGCGCCTTACGCACATCCATATTTTAACGGTAGGGAAAAGCCAGAGCAACGGAGAAAAGCTAGAAATGAACGGGGATACTTTAATGGTAAAGCAAAAAAGAAGCAATAACTTTATACACTTTATACACTTGATAAAAAAGTGTTATACTTGCAACCCTTAGAGCGCCAAGGACTTTATACACTTATACACTTTATACGGCAGGTTTTTTCTTTTACAGTATTAAGCACTATAATTCCTGTAAATTATATAAACTAGTGTATAAAGTGTATAAAGCGTATAAAACAGGGCTTAAACCCTTGATATGACAGGCTTTTAATTTTATACACTTCAAAAATAAAGTGTATAAAACTTTTCTAAGTGTATAAAAACATAGATAAAATGGCAAAACAAGGTATTTTACATAATTTACCTTAAAACAGAAAGAGGAAAAACAACATGACACTAAAAACATTTTCAGACAAAGCCAAAACATTTACTTTCACTTACGAATTTAAAGACCTAGATACTGCTATGGTAGCAGGTCACGCGCTACTGGGATATATGACTGGAACTTATGAAGTACCATCTATTTCAATAACTCACAAGGATAAAGGGACGCTTGTAGCTGAGTATGTGGAGGATAACAAACTGAACAAGACCTTCAAGCGTATTTGTGACAGTTTTAAAGACTACTACAACCAACCAGTGGACGATGAAGCATTTGAAGAACGTTATAAACGGGAGCGCGTGCTCCAACTCAAGGAGTCAGAGGACTTTGAGAGCTTGCTGAATAAGGTCACAGATTACGAGCTGGAACTATTAGACTATGCTGATCGCTTGCTTTCTGATAAGCCTATCCCTATGGATTCTATGACTGCTTTTGGTACGTTGAAAATGTTGGGTAATGAAAGCATTAACCTACTCCAAAAGTTGGACGTAGAGGGCGAATATAAAGGACTTGCTGATTATTCTGGTCAGTAAACACAGGGGAGCAATCCCCTTTTTGTTAACAAGTCAATAGTTTTGGGTTTTTCCATATAGGGGGAGATAGTGAAGTAGTTGCAATTTACCAAACGAACACCGTAGAAGGGGGAAATATGGAACGCGATAGCCGAGGGAGATTTTTGCCGGGCAATCAAGTAGCAAAAGGCAACAAGGGCAATAGAAAGCCCAAATATGGCAATAGCAACGCTTTGAAGCATGGACTACGCAGAGGATATACCGGATTGTTACCAAGCCTAAAAGGTGGGGTGTCTATATATAAAAATGGTGCATACCTTGGAACGCTACCAGACAAGTATTTCCACCATTCTGAAGATGGGGCGCTTTGGGTAGATTACAACGCTTGTCAGTATTTAATTTCAGTTTGTGGCTTGCCTAAAAGTATGTTTAGCGAACCCGAGGAATGGTAAAGGTGCAGATATTTGAACTCCGAGCGAACGCCGAGAAAATGCAAAAAAAGCCAGCACAGGGCTGACTCCTTTGTGATATATCCGATAAAAATATTATATCATAGAGGAGGCCGAGGTATGACACCAGAGCAGGTAAAAGAAAAACTAGAGGGCGTTAAGTGGATAAGCAAGGAAATCAAAGGCTTATATTTGGAATTGGAGGCCCTGGAAGGTGGTATTATCAAAAAGCCAATACTAAGCCATAGCAGGGTACAGGCAAGCAGAGAGAACAAGACAGAGAACAATCTTATAAGTGTTCTAAAACTAAAAGAGGATACGCTTCAGAGGATTGAGCGACTTACTGAAGAGAGAATGGAAATATCTAGGCTGATTGATAAGTTGGTCAATCCGCTTGAGCGTTCTGTTCTAAGACTTTTTTATTTGAATAATCTAGACGCTTGGCAGGTTGCTGAGGAAATAGATAAATCAAAGACTACAGTATATCGAGTAAAGCAGGAAGCTATAGAACACTTGAGCAAGGTGGAAGGAGCGAACTAATGGAGCTGGATAACTTTAAAACGATGATGAACGTTAGAAAGCGGATGACTTACTTTCTACGTTTCCAGAGAATGGCAGGAAGTGAAAACCAAGTTAGTATCGATGAAGAAGCCTGGAAACTTGTCTTACCTGATCAGTGGAATTTGAGTGGTGAACATGAAAAAGCAATCCGTGAGGGATTGGAAATATTCGCCCAAGACATCAACAGTATAGAGAACAAACGAGCCAGAAAATACTTTATTATCCATTATTACTACATGAGGAAGAAAACAATGAGTGAATGCGTAGAGATGGCAGGTACTAGCTCCACTAGCTACCACCGATACAAACAGATAGCCGTCTTAAAACTTTGCGAGAATCCACCAGAACGGAGAGCTAGAGGCATATAAGTAGGCGTCGGTGGTGTTTTGTTGAGAAATGTTGAGATTTAAGTGAGGGGGGATGACATGATTGAAGATTTTTTGATTGATTTGGAGAATATCCAATTAGAAGATATGGAGATAGATTTAAACATGGATATAGACATCGATTTAAACATAGATTTTGACCTTGATGGTTTAGATTTAACCTTACTACAAGAATTAGAAGCATAAATGTTGGCAATTGTAGGCGTAGGCTTCATATTCGCCCCCTATTTTGCTTTGTTTCGTACTGGACAACTAAAACACCACGGACAAACTACAAGCCCTTAGAAACGAATCTGGGGGCTTTTGTGAGGTCATAATCTTATAAACCACGCGCTTCATGGTATAATATACCTATCAGCAACCAGCAATAAAAAAAGCACGTTTGACCGTGCTAGTTTCTTGCCTGCTGAACTCGTCAAATACAAGCCCTTTTGTGGGGCTTTTTTGCTCCCCTTTTTGCGTACTTTGGGGGAGCAAGTAGTAAAAAGTAATATTAGTATTTTTTGTTCAAAAGCGCGTGATATAAGGGTTAGGAAGCCCTAAGGAAACATAAAATAAGAAGTTTTTTATTATACTACAAAATCGGCCTTTTGGGTAATAGAATCTCACTTTTTTTGGTATAATGGTAAGCAATAATGGACTAGAAAGAACAAAGATGCAAGATAAAATTGTCATTCATGGGGCGCGTGCCCATAATTTAAAAAATATTGATGTGGAGATTCCACGAGACAAGTTGGTTGTCGTAACCGGCTTGTCAGGTTCAGGGAAATCCAGTCTGGCCTTTGATACCCTCTATGCGGAGGGACAACGTCGCTATGTGGAGAGTTTGTCAGCCTACGCTCGCCAGTTTTGGGAAATATGGAGAAGCCAGATGTAGATGCCATTGATGGTCTCAGCCCTGCTATTTCCATCGACCAAAAAACGACTAGCAAAAACCCTCGCTCGACAGTGGGAACAACGACAGAAATCAATGACTATCTGCGTCTCCTCTACGCGCGTGTGGGGACGCCTTACTGTATCAATGGGCATGGGGCTATCAAGGCTTCTTCTGTGGAGCAAATCGTGGATAAGGTTTTAGAATTACCTGAACGCCAGCGCCTGCAAATTTTAGCACCAGTTATCCGTAAGAAAAAAGGACAGCATAAGAGCGTTATTGAAAAGATTCAGAAAGATGGGTATGTCCGTGTCCGTGTGGATGGGGAAGTCTATGATGTGACCGAAGTGCCAGAGTTGTCTAAGAGTAAGCAACACAATATCGATGTCGTGGTTGACCGTATTGTCATCAAGGAGGGTATCCGTAGTCGTCTCTTTGATTCCATTGAGGCTGCCCTTCGTATTGCAGAAGGTTATGTCATTATCGACACTATGGACGACTCTGAGTTGTTGTTCTCTGAGCATTATGCCTGTCCAGTTTGTGGCTTTACTGTCCCAGAGTTAGAGCCTCGTCTCTTCTCCTTCAATGCTCCTTTTGGTTCTTGTAGTGAGTGTGATGGTTTGGGTATTAAGCTGGAGGTGGATACTGATTTGGTAGTGCCAGATGCCAGCAAAACGCTACGTGAGGGGGCGCTAGCACCTTGGAATCCTATCTCATCCAACTACTATCCAAACATGCTAGAGCAGGCCATGACGGCCTTTGGAGTGGATATGGATAAGCCTTTTGAAGACTTGCCAAAAGAAGACAAGAACTTGATTCTCTACGGCTCTGATGGTAAGGAATTCCATTTCCACTATGAGAATGAATTTGGTGGCGTGCGCGATATCGACATTCCTTTTGAGGGAGTTGTCAATAATATCAAGCGTCGCTATCACGAGACAAACAGCGATTACACGCGCACCCAGATGCGCCTCTACATGAATGAGCTGACTTGCGGAACCTGTCACGGTTATCGTCTCAATGACCAGGCCCTGTCTGTCCGTGTTGGTGGTGAGCAAGGGCCACATATCGGAGAAATTTCAGACCTGTCTATCGCTGACCACTTGGAATTGGTAAGCCAGTTGACTCTATCTGAAAATGAAGCCATCATTGCTCGGCCTATTCTTAAGGAAATCAAGGATCGTTTGACCTTCCTTAATAACGTGGGCCTTAACTATCTAACCCTGTCCCGTTCGGCAGGAACCCTTTCAGGTGGGGAAAGTCAGCGTATTCGCTTGGCGACCCAGATTGGCTCTAACTTATCAGGTGTCCTCTATATCCTAGACGAGCCGTCAATCGGTCTTCACCAGAGGGATAATGACCGTCTCATTGCAAGTCTGAAAAAGATGCGTGACTTGGGTAATACTCTTATCGTGGTGGAACATGATGAAGATACCATGCGCGAGGCTGATTATCTGATTGACGTTGGTCCCGGTGCAGGTGTTTTTGGTGGAGAGATTGTCGCTGCAGGGACGCCTAAACAGGTAGCTCGTAACAGCAAGTCTATCACAGGCCAGTACTTGTCAGGCAAACGTGCCATTCCAGTACCAGAAGAGCGCCGTACAGGAAATGGTCGTTTTATCGAGGTGACGGGAGCGCGTGAGAACAACTTACAAAATGTCACAGCTCGCTTTCCACTAGGAAAATTTATCGCAGTGACAGGTGTGTCGGGCTCAGGGAAATCGACCCTAATCAATAGCATTCTCAAAAAAGCTATTGCCCAGAAGCTCAACCGTAATTCAGACAAGCCTGGTAAGTTTAAAACCATTACAGGGATTGAGCATGTAGACCGCTTGATTGACATCGACCAGAGTCCAATCGGACGAACGCCGAGGTCCAACCCGGCTACCTATACAGGAGTTTTTGACGATATACGTGACCTTTTTGCTCAGACAAATGAAGCCAAGATTCGAGGCTACAAGAAGGGGCGTTTCAGTTTCAATGTCAAGGGTGGTCGCTGTGAAGCCTGCTCAGGTGACGGGATTATCAAGATTGAGATGCACTTCTTGCCAGATGTTTATGTAGCTTGTGAGGTCTGCCACGGAACCCGCTACAATAGTGAAACCCTAGAAGTTCATTACAAGGAAAAAAATATCTCGCAGGTCTTGGATATGACCGTCAACGATGCAGTGGAATTCTTCCAACATATTCCAAAGATTCAACGTAAACTTCAGACCATCAAGGATGTGGGACTGGGCTATGTGACGCTAGGGCAACCAGCTACCACCCTTTCTGGGGGAGAAGCCCAGCGTATGAAGCTGGCTAGTGAACTCCACAAACGATCGACAGGAAAATCTTTCTACATTCTGGATGAGCCGACGACAGGTCTTCATACCGAGGATATCGCTCGCTTGCTTAAGGTTTTAGCTCGCTTTGTAGACGATGGCAATACAGTCCTCGTCATTGAGCACAATCTAGACGTTATTAAGACTGCAGACCATATTATTGACTTGGGACCTGAGGGCGGTGTCGGTGGTGGAACCATCATCGCAACAGGAACTCCAGAAGAAGTAGCGGCCAATGAAGCCAGCTACACAGGACACTATTTGAAAGGAAAGTTACATCATGAATAAACGTGTACAAGCATTTCTAGCTAAAATGCAAGAAAAAGAACTAGATGGCATCATCATCAATAACCTTAAAAACGTCTATTATTTGACTGGTTTTTGGGGCTCAAACGGAACAGTCTTCATCAGCCGTGACCGTCAGGTCTTGGTGACAGACTCTCGCTATATCATTGCAGCTAAGCAAGAAACCAGTGGGTTTGAGATTGTGGCTGATCGTGATGAATTGGCTGTCATTGCAGGCATTGTTAAGGATATGGGCTTGTCTCGAATCGGTTTTGAGGATGAGATTTCAGTATCTTATTACCACCGTATGCAGGTAGCCTTTGAAGGAATTGACTTGCTTCCACAAACTCAGTTTGTTGAAGGTCTTCGAATGATTAAGGATGAGGCAGAGATTGCAGCGATTCGCAAGGCTTGTTCTATCTCAGACCAAGCTTTCCGCGATGCGCTTGACTTTATTAAGCCAGGAAAAACTGAAATTGAAATTGCCAACTTCCTTGACTTCCGTATGCGTGAGTTGGGAGCATCTGGCTTATCTTTTGACACTATTCTAGCTAGTGGTATCAACTCTTCCAAACCTCATGCTCATCCTATGCACAAACCAGTGGAACTAGGAGAAGCCGTTACTATGGACTTCGGTTGCCTTTATGACCACTATGTCAGTGATATGACCCGGACTATCTACTTGGGACACGTCAGTGATGAGCAGGCAGAGATTTACAATACGGTTCTCAAAGCCAACCAAGCCTTGATTGACCAAGCTAAGGCTGGCTTAGGTTTCCGTGACTTTGACAAAATTCCTCGTGATATTATCATTGAAGCAGGCTATGGCGACTACTTTACCCACGGTATCGGACACGGTATTGGGCTGGATATTCATGAAGAGCCTTACTTTAGCCAAACTTCTACAGAAACTATTAAGGCAGGTATGGCCTTGACCGATGAACCAGGTATCTACATCGAAGGCAAATATGGCGTTCGTATTGAGGATGATATCCTGATTACAGAGACAGGTTGTGAATTGTTGACCCTAGCTCCAAAAGAGTTGATAGTTATCTAAGAATTAAACAACTCAGATGATTGACTTTTAAATTTTAAAGGTTTATACTGAAAGACGAAAACGGTAGGTGAGGCTACCATAGGGATACGGATGACTACCGCAAAGCAGTGGAGACACTACTCGTTGGTCAACAGTCCTGGTCGCGAAGGCCAAGACTAAGCTCATTACATTGCCCTATGGAGTTAAAGCTTGAACGAAAAACAGATAATTAGTTTTTTAATCCTGCCATTTTATGGTGGGATTTTCTACTGTTTAAATCAAAGAAAGGAGATAGACGATGCAAATTGACGATCACCCGGAACCGCACATACACAGCCAATCGCTGATTTGTGTCGTTCTACCCTTATAAAGTGATTGGTCTCTGTGTATGAAACACATCATTCATACAGATAGGAGAAACCAATGAAAACTACAAAAGAAAGATTAGCAACAGCTATTCATACAGCTTTAAACGAAACTCTATCTTTTTATAAGACAAGTCTAACAGGCTTGACTGAGGAGCAGGTGGAGAAAAATCGTGACCTATATGGCGAAAATACCATCACAAAGGGTCAAGAAGACAGTATCCTCAAAAAGATTTACGAATCCATTATCAATCCTTTTACGATTATCTTACTGGTCATCGCCGTGATTTCCTTGGTGACCAATGTCTGGTTGGCAAAACCAGGTCAAGAAGATCCGACAACTTCCATTATCATCGTTGTCCTAGTCCTCATTTCTGGTGGCATACGCTTTGTCCAAGAACTCCGTAGTGATAAGGCTGCGACTAATCTATCAAAAATGATTGTCAACACAGCGACTGTCATTCGTCAAGGAGAAATCCAAGAAGTACCTATCGATGATTTGGTAGTGGGTGACGTGGTTAAATTAAGCGCTGGAGACATGATTCCAGCAGATCTTCTTTTATTTGAGTCGCGCGATTTCTTTGTACAACAGTCGGGCTTGACAGGTGAAAGTGAATCGGTTGAAAAATTGGCCTTGACCAAGGCAACAGTTCAACAATCTGATAGTCTGCTAGAAGCAGAAGCGCTCGCCTTTATGGGAACCAATGTCTTATCTGGTAGTGCCAAGGCCGTGGTTTTAGCAGTTGGTGATGATACCATGATGGGGGCCATTGAACAGACTTTGAACACCTATGATGAGCCTACTTCGTTTGAACGGGAAATGAATAGTATTTCGTGGCTCTTGATTCGTTTGATGCTGGTCATGGTGCCCATCGTTTTCTTGTCCAATGGTTTAACAGATGGAGATTGGTTAGAAGCTGGCGTATTTGCTTTGAGTGTTGGTGTTGGATTGACACCTGAGATGCTTCCTATGATTATCACGGCCAGTCTAGCAAAAGGCTCCATCATTATGGCCAAGGAAAAAGTGGTTATCAAGAAACTCAATGCCATACAGGACTTAGGGGCGATTGATATTTTGTGTACAGATAAGACAGGAACTCTAACCCAAGACGAAATTGTCCTTGAATATCCTTTGGATATACATGGAGATTTGGATTTGACCGTCTTGAGACGAGCTTATCTCAATTCTTATTTTCAAACGGGCTTGAAAAATTTGATGGACAGAGCCATCATCAAACGGACTGAAAAGGAAGCAAAAGAACACGATATCCTCCAAAATCTGGCTCAAACTTTTCAAAAAATAGAATGAGCTTCCCTTTGATTTTTGAACGTAGACGGATGAGTGTTATCGTTAAGGATGAACACGAAGTTGTTAGTTTGGTAACCAAGGGTGCCTAGAGGAAATGTTGACGATTCCAGTTATGCGGAATACCAAGGAGTGATTACTCCCTTGACAGATGTTATTAG
>CAKMPG010000215.1:0-5561 GCA_927911355.1 Streptococcus mitis
ATTTAATAGATGATGGTGACATAGTTGATTTTACAATATTCCCATCGTAGCAACCTATCATAATCGATACTAGAAAGAAGGATGACAAGTATGAGGAAAAAAACAATTGGTGAGGTTTTACGTTTAGCTAGAACCAACCAAGGGTTGACTTTAGAAGAATTACACAAAAAAACAGAAATTCAGTTGGATATGTTGGAGGCAATGGAAGCTGATGATTTTGATCAACTTCCTAGTCCATTTTATACTCGTTCTTTTTTGAGAAAGTATGCGTGGGCAGTTGAACTTGATGAGCGAATTGTCTTGGATGCTTATGATTCTGGGAGCATGATTACTTATGAGGAAGTAGATGTTGATGAAGACGAGTTGACAGGTAGGAGACGTTCAAGTAAGAAAAATAAGGCATCATTTTACCTTTATTTATTTTATACTTTTGCACTATCGATTGTCATTTTTGTGACTTATTATGTTTGGAATTATCTCCAGACTCAACCGGAGCGTTCGTCTGCGTCTAGTTATAGTGTAGTCCAAGCAATAAGTTCGACTAGTTCTGTAACTCCATCTTCAAGCAGTAGCTCATCTAGTAGTTCTTCAAATATAGAACCTGCTATAAGTGTATCAGGTGAAGGAAATCGAGTAGAAGTTGCTTATAAAACGAGCAAGGAAACTGCAAAATTGCAATTATCAGTGTCAGATGCTAGAAGTTGGGTTAGTGTTTCAGAAAGTGATCTTGAGGGTGGTGTGACTTTATCACCGGATAATAAAAAGTGCGGAAACAAGCGTTTCAACTAAAAAATCCTGTGACAATTACTTTAGGTGTTGTCAAAGGTGTTGCCTTAACAGTAGACAATCAGACTGTTGATTTATCGAAATTAACAGCTCAGACTGGAAAAATCACTGTAACCTTTACTAAAAATTAAGGAAAAACGAATGAAAAAAGAACAAATTCCAAATATCTTAACAATAGGTCGAATTCTCTTTATACCTATTTTTATCTTTATTTTAACAGTAGGAAATTCGATAGAGAGTCATATGGTAGCAGCTATTATCTTTGCTATTGCCAGTATTACAGACTATTTAGATGGATATTTAGCTCGTAAATGGAATGTGGTTAGTAATTTTGGTAAATTTGCAGATCCTATGGCGGATAAGCTACTAGTTATGTCGGCTTTTATTATGCTGATTGAGTTAGGAATGGCTCCAGCTTGGATTGTTGCAGTGATTATCTGTCGTGAGTTGGCTGTGACAGGTTTAAGACTTTTATTAGTTGAAACTGGTGGAACAGTTTTAGCAGCAGCAATGCCTGGAAAAATTAAAACTTTTAGTCAGATGTTTGCCATTATTTTCTTGCTATTACATTGGACTTTGCTTGGTCAAGTTCTACTTTATGTAGCCTTGTTTTCACTATCTACTCTGGCTATGATTATTTCAAGGGTAGTGCCTATGTATTTAAAGGGACATTTGGTTCGAAATGAAATCAGTAATTGATGTAAAAAAATCTTTCTTTTCGCTATAAGGAAAGTCAGGAATATTACGATGTGAAGGATATTACGTTTCACGTGAAACGTGGAGAATGGCTTTCGATTGTAGGGCATAATGGTAGTGGTAAATCAACGACGGTTCGCTTAATTGATGGTTTACTGGAAGCAGAATCTGGAGAGATTGTAATTGATGGTCAACGATTGACTGAGGAAAATGTTTGGAATATACGTCGTCAAATCGGTATGGTTTTTCAAAATCCAGACAATCAATTTGTTGGAGCGACTGTTGAAGATGATGTTGCCTTTGGTTTGGAAAATCAGGGACTTTCTCGTCAAGAAATGAAAAAGAGAGTGGAAGAAGCTCTGGATTTGGTTGGCATGTTGGACTTTAAAAAGAGAGAGCCAGCGCGTCTATCAGGTGGCCAAAAGCAACGTGTGGCTATTGCAGGTGTTGTAGCCCTAAGACCAGCTATTTTAATCTTAGATGAGGCAACGAGTATGTTGGATCCTGAGGGGCGTAGAGAACTGATTGAGACAGTAAAAGGAATTCGAAAAGACTATGATATGACGGTCATTTCCATTACACATGATTTGGAAGAAGTCGCCATGAGTGATCGTGTATTGGTCATGAAAAAAGGGGAAATTGAATCAACTAGTAGCCCAAGAGAACTTTTCTCTCGAAATGATTTAGATCAAATTGGATTAGACGATCCTTTTTCCAATCAATTAAAACATTCTTTGAGCCAGAATGGCTATGATTTGCCTGAAAATTATTTGACAGAAAGTGAGCTAGAGGATAAACTATGGGAATTGCTCTAGAAAATGTGAGTTTTACGTATCAAGAAGGGACTCCCTTAGCTTCAACAGCTTTGTCGGATGTTTCCTTGACGATTGAAGATGGTTCTTATACGGCTTTAATTGGGCACACAGGTAGCGGCAAATCGACTATATTACAACTTTTAAATGGTTTATTGGTGCCAAGTCAAGGAAGTGTACGAGTTTTTGATACCTTAATCACCTCGACTTCTAAAAACAAAGATATTCGTCAAATTAGAAAACAGGTTGGCTTGGTATTTCAGTTTGCTGAAAATCAGATTTTTGAAGAAACGGTTTTGAAGGATGTTGCTTTTGGACCGCAAAATTTTGGAGTTTCTGAAGAAGATGCGGAGCAGATTGCGCGTGAGAAACTGGCTCTGGTTGGAATTGATGAATCACTTTTTGATCGTAGTCCGTTTGAGCTATCAGGTGGACAAATGAGACGTGTCGCCATTGCAGGCATACTTGCCATGGAACCAGCTATATTAGTCTTAGATGAACCCACAGCAGGCCTAGATCCCCTGGGAAGAAAAGAGCTGATGAATTTGTTCAAAAAACTCCACCAGTCAGGGATGACCATTGTCTTGGTAACGCATTTGATGGATGATGTTGCTGAATATGCGAACCAGGTATATGTGATGGAAAAGGGACGTTTAGTTAAGTTTGGTAAACCTAGTGATGTCTTTCAAGATGTTGTTTTTATGGAAGAAGTTCAGTTGGGAGTACCTAAAATTACAGCTTTTTGTAAACGATTGGCTGATAGAGGCGTGTCATTTAAACGATTACCGATTAAGATAGAGGAGTTCAAGGAGTCGCTAAATGGATAGTATGATTTTGGGGCGTTATATCCCAGGGGATTCGATTGTTCACCGGTTGGATCCACGTAGCAAATTACTGGTTATGATGCTACTGATTTTGATTGTTTTTGGGCTAATAATCCCTTGACGAATCTAATTCTTTTTATAGCGACAGGGATATTTATTGCCTTGTCAGGAGTATCTCTTTCATTCTTTATTCAGGGCTTGAAATCTATGTTTTTCTTGATTGCCTTCACAACTATTTTTCAACTGTTTTTCATTTCTAATGGGAATGTTTTATTTGAGTTTTCGTTTGTGAGAATCACGGATTATGCTTTGCAACAAGCTGGAATTATTTTTTGTCGCTTTGTATTGATTATTTTCTTTTCAACTTTGTTAACCTTAACGACCATGCCCTTAAGTTTGGCCTCAGCTGTCGAAGCTTTGTTAGCGCCTTTAAAGCGTGTGAAAGTTCCAGTTCATGAAATTGGATTGATGCTGTCCATGAGTCTACGTTTTGTCCCAACATTAATGGATGATACGATGCGGATTATGAATGCACAGAAAGCGCGTGGAGTGGATTTTGGTGAAGGAAGCATTGTTCAAAAGGTGAAGGCTATGATTCCCATTTTGATTCCTCTTTTTGCGACAAGTTTAAAACGTGCGGATTCCTTGGCTATCGCCATGGAAGCGCGTGGGTATCAGGGTGGAAAAGGCAGAAGTCAATATCGACAATTGAAATGGACTCGAAAGGATACGCTGACCATTCTTGTTATTATCATACTTGGTTGTTGCTTATTTTTTCTTAAAATCTTAGTAGCTTTCAGGAATTGATAAAAAGTTACTGTAACAGTTTTTGATATAAAGGTAGGGATATGAACCGTTTTAAAAAATCAAAATATGTCATTATTGTTTTTGTCACTGTTCTGCTTGTGTCAGCTCTCTTAGCGACGACTTATTCAAGTACAATTGTGACAAGATTAGGAGATGGAATCTCAGTGGTTGATAGGGTTGTGCAAAAACCTTTTCAGTGGTTTGATTCTGTCAAATCAGATTTGGCTCATTTGACACGCACTTATAATGAAAATGAAAGTTTGAAGAAACAGATTTACCAATTAGAAGTTAAATCAAATGAGGCGGAAAGTTTAAAGATGGAAAATGAACAACTGCGCCAATTGCTTGATATGAAGTCCAAATTGCAAGCTACAAAGACTTTGGCAGCAGATGTTATTATGCGTTCTCCAGTATCTTGGAAGCAGGAGTTGACCTTAGATGCAGGCAAATCAAAAGGGGCTTCTGAGAATATGTTAGCAATTGCAATGGTGGCTTGATTGGGAGTGTCTCAAAAGTAGAGGAGAACTCTACCATGGTCAACCTTCTGACAAATACGGAAAATGCTGATAAGATTTCTGTTAAAATTCAACATGGTTCTACTACAATTTATGGGATTATCGTTGGCTATGACAAGGAAAATGAAGTTCTAAAAATTAGTCAATTAAATAGTAGTAGCGATATTAGTGCGGGAGATAAGGTGATCACTGGTGGATTAGGAAACTTTAACGTTGCTGATATTCCTGTTGGTGAAGTGGTTGCCACAACGCATAGTACGGACTATTTGACACGAGAAGTAACTGTTAAATTGAGTGCAGATACTCATAATGTGAGTGTGATAGAATTAGTGGGGAATTCATAATGAGACAGTTGAAGCGAGTTGGAGTATTTTTATTGCTTCCTTTCTTTGTTCTAATTGATGCCCATATTAGTCAGCTTTTGGGCTCATTATTTCCCCATGTACAGTTGGCTAGTCATTTTCTATTTTTTGTTTCTCTTATTTGAGACGATTGAAGTATCAGAGTACTTCTACTTAGCTTATTGTTTTGTAGTGGGTTTGGTCTATGACATCTACTTTTTCCACTTGATAGGGATTGCGACTTTGTTATTCGTCTTATTGGGGGCATTTCTCCATAAATTTAATAGCGTTATTTTATTGAATCGTTGGACGAGAATGTTGGCAATTATTGTCATGACTTTTCTATTTGAGATGGGAGCTTATATACTTGCAATAGTGGTAGGTTTAACTGTGGATAGTATGTCTTTATTTATAGTCTATAGTTTAGTACCATCAATGATTTTGAACCTTATGTGGATGATTATCTTTCAGTTTATTTTTGAAAATTTTACCTATAAGAAAGAAATAAAAATGTAACAAAGGCGTAATATTCATTAGGCCTTTTTTTGGTATACTAGTAATGTCTTTAAAAGAAGGAGTATCTACGCAATATGAAGAAAAAAAATCTTAGCGTCACTTTTTACTAAGTACAGTAATGGTTTCTCAAGCAGCTGTTTTAACAACTGCGCATGCAGAAAACTACTGATGACAAAATTGCTGCTCAAGATAATAAAATTAGTAACTTAACAGCACAACAAACAAGAAGCCCAAAAACAAGTTGATCAAATTCAGGAGCAAAGT
>CAKMPG010000216.1:0-4806 GCA_927911355.1 Streptococcus mitis
TATGTAAAGGTTTACAAAATAACTTACTTGTGCTATACTTAAATCACAAGTTAATACAAGGTGAGTGTTACTAAGTAATATTAGGCATGATCACAGGTGAATTAGAAATCGGCTGATTTTCTAGTTCATTTGTGGTCATTTTTTGTACTCATATACCTTTAAGATATAAAAGGAGGTTGACATGTATCGAATTCTAAATCCAATGAATCACAATGTCTCGCTTGTCAGAAATGATAAAGGAGAAGAAGTGATTGTGATTGGTAAGGGGATTGCATTTGGAAAGAAGAAAGGGGATTTGATTGCTGAACATCAGGTTGAGAAAATCTTTCGGATGAAGACCGAAGAGTCAAGAGAAAACTTTATGGCTCTCCTCAAAGATGTTCCGCTTGATTTTATCACAGTGACCTATGAAATCATTGATAAGCTATCAAAGAAATATCATTATCCGATTCAAGAGTATCTCTACGTAACCTTGACAGATCATATTTACTGTTCTTACCAAGCTCTAGCACAAGGAAGGTACAAGGATAGTAATCTACCAGATATTTCCACTAAGTATCCTGTCGCTTTTCAAATCGCAAATGAAGCATTTGAAATTTACCGCCAGAAGCTAGCAGATCATTTTCCTGAGGACGAAATTATTCGGATTGCTTATCATTTCATTAATGCCGAAGGTGAAAATGAAGTGGAACTCGTGGAGTCGATTGATAAGAGGAAAGAAATTCTCAGGAATGTTGAAGAAGTTTTAACGGACTATGCAATTCAACGAACTAAAGAGAATAACCATTTCTATGATCGCTTTATGATACATTTGAATTATTTCTTGGATTATTTAGACAGATCTAGAGATGATAACCAATCACTTCTGGATATGGAAGAACATATTAAACAATCCTATCCAAAAGCCTTCGAGATTGGTTCCAAGATCTATGATGTGATTACGCAACATACGGGTCTTGATTTGTATAAAAGTGAACGAGTTTATCTAGTTCTACATATCCAACGTTTATTGTCATAAAAATTTATTTAAAACTATATAAGGAGAATTCTATCATGAATAGAGAAGAAGTAACATTGTTAGGTTTTGAAATCGTAGCCTATGCTGGAGATGCTCGTTCAAAACTATTAGAAGCCTTAAAGGCTGCTGAAGCTGGTGATTTTGCAAAAGCGGATGCTCTTGTAGAGGAAGCTGGTAGCTGTATCGCAGAGGCTCACCACGCGCAAACAAGTCTATTGACTAAGGAAGCATCTGGCGAAGATTTGGCTTATAGTGTGACCATGATGCACGGTCAAGATCACTTGATGACAACTATTTTGTTAAAAGATTTGATGCACCATTTAATTGAACTGTACAAGAGAGGAGTTAAATAATGAATAAATTAATTGCATTTATCGAGAAAGGAAAGCCTTTCTTTGAGAAACTATCTCGTAATATCTATCTTCGTGCTATTCGTGATGGTTTCATTGCAGGTATGCCTGTTATTCTCTTCTCAAGTATCTTTATCTTGATTGCCTTTGTACCAAACTCATGGGGCTTTAAATGGTCTGATGAAGTTGTAGCTTTTCTGATGAAACCTTACAGCTATTCAATGGGGATTCTAGCTCTCTTGGTAGCTGGTACAACAGCTAAATCACTGACCGACTCAGTAAATCGTAGCATGGAGAAAACCAATCAAATCAACTATATGTCAACATTGTTGGCAGCAATTGTTGGTTTGTTGATGTTGGCAGCTGATCCTATCGAAAATGGCCTAGCTACTGGATTCTTGGGGACAAAAGGTTTGCTTTCAGCCTTCCTTGCTGCCTTTGTTACTGTAGCCATCTATAAGGTTTGTGTTAAGAACAACGTCACTATTCGTATGCCTGACGAAGTTCCACCAAATATCTCACAAGTCTTTAAAGATGTGATTCCATTCACTCTATCAGTGGTTTCTCTTTATGCTCTTGATTTACTAGCACGTCATTTTGTGGGTGCTAGTGTAGCAGAATCAATCGGTAAATTCTTTGCACCATTATTCTCTGCTGCTGATGGTTATCTAGGTATTACCATTATCTTTGGTGCCTTTGCCTTCTTCTGGTTTGTTGGTATCCATGGTCCATCTATTGTTGAACCTGCTATCGCAGCAATTACCTATGCCAATGCCGAAGTCAACTTGAATCTTCTCCAACAAGGTATGCACGCTGACAAGATTCTTACTTCTGGTACACAAATGTTTATCGTTACCATGGGTGGTACTGGTGCGACACTGGTTGTTCCATTCATGTTCATGTGGTTAACAAAATCTAAACGTAACCGTGCAATCGGTCGTGCTTCAGTAGTTCCAACATTCTTTGGTGTAAATGAACCAATCTTGTTTGGTGCACCACTTGTATTAAACCCAATCTTCTTCATTCCATTTATCTTTGCTCCAATCGCAAACGTTTGGATATTCAAATTCTTTATTGAAACACTTGGAATGAACTCATTTACTGCTAATCTACCATGGACAACTCCAGCTCCACTAGGTCTAGTTCTTGGTACGAACTTCCAAGTTCTATCATTCATTCTTGCTGCTCTTTTAATCGTGGTTGACGTAGTCATTTACTATCCATTCCTTAAAGTCTATGATGAACAAATTCTTGAAGAAGAGCGTTCAGGTAAATCTAATGATGAATTGAAAGACAAAGTTGCTGCAAACTTCAACACTGCAAAAGCAGATGCTATTCTTGAGAAAGCGGGTGTCGATGCAGCTCAAAATACAATCACTGACGAAACAAATGTCCTTGTTCTATGTGCTGGTGGAGGTACAAGTGGTCTCCTTGCAAATGCTTTGAACAAGGCAGCTGCAGAGTACAATGTTCCTGTGAAAGCAGCAGCAGGTGGCTATGGTGCTCACCGTGAAATGTTGCCAGAGTTTGATCTTGTTATCCTTGCCCCTCAAGTTGCTTCAAACTTTGAAGATATGAAAGCAGAAACAGATAAACTAGGTATTAAACTTGCCAAGACAGAAGGCGCTCAATACATCAAATTAACCCGTGATGGAAAAGGTGCTCTTGCATTTGTACAAGCTCAATTCGATTAACGATAGGGACTCTGAAATAGTCTCCTCTCGTTACGGAAATCGCTATGGCGAATTTCCTAATCGCCTTGTTAATTTGTCGGTAAAAAGACATCGTTTTTACCTCCTCATGTCACAATTTGGTGACTCGGTACAAGAAGTGAGATGGAGAAGGATGGCTCACTGACTCCTCTCCTCTCACTTTTACTTTATTTAAATCAAGAAATAGGTGAAAAAAATGACAAAAACACTTCCAAAAAGACTTTTATTTTCGGTGGCGCAACAGCTGCTTATCAAGCAGAAGGTGCTACGCATACTGATGGAAAAGGACCAGTTGCTTGGGATAAATATCTTGAAGATAACTACTGGTACACTGCAGAACCAGCCAGTGATTTTTACAATCGATATCCAGTTGACCTTAAGTTGGCAGAAGAGTATGGTGTCAATGGTATTCGAATTTCTATTGCTTGGTCACGTATTTTCCCGACTGGTTACGGTCAAGTAAATGCTAAAGGTGTTGAGTTTTATCATAATCTATTTGCAGAGTGTCACAAACGTCACGTTGAGCCCTTTGTAACTCTTCATCACTTTGACACACCAGAAGCTCTCCACTCAAATGGAGACTTCTTAAACCGTGAAAATATCGAACACTTTGTAGACTACGCTGCCTTCTGTTTTGAAGAATTCCCAGAAGTAAACTATTGGACAACATTCAATGAAATTGGACCAATCGGTGATGGTCAATACTTGGTTGGTAAATTCCCTCCAGGTATTCAGTACGATCTTGCCAAAGTCTTCCAATCGCACCACAATATGATGGTGTCTCATGCACGTGCAGTAAAATTGTACAAAGAGAAAGGTTATAAAGGTGAAATTGGGGTTGTTCATGCTCTGCCTACTAAGTATCCTCTAGATCCTGAAAATCCTGCAGATGTTATTGCGGCAGAGTTGGAGGACATTATCCATAATAAATTTTATCTTGGATGCAACTTATCTGGGTCACTACTCTGAAAAGACCCTGGCAGGGGTAGAGGCTATCTTGGCTGCCAATGGTGGTAGCTTGGATCTTCGTGAAGAAGATTTACAGCATTAGAAGCTGCAAAAGACTTGAATGATTTTCTAGGAATCAACTACTATATGAGTGACTGGATGGAAGCCTTTGATGGAGAAACTGAAATCATCCATAATGGTAAGGGTGAAAAAGGAAGCTCTAAATACCAAATTAAAGGTGTTGGTCGTCGTGTAGCTCCTGACTATGTACCACGTACGGATTGGGATTGGATTATCTACCCTCAAGGTTTGTATGATCAAATCATGCGAGTGAAGAAAGATTATCCTAACTACAAGAAGATTTACATCACTGAAAATGGACTTGGTTATAAAGATGAGTTCGTCGATAACACTGTTTACGATGATGGCCGTATTGATTACGTGAAACAACACTTGGAAGTCTTGTCTGATGCTATTGCAGATGGAGCGAATGTAAAAGGTTACTTCATTTGGTCATTAATGGATGTCTTCTCATGGTCAAATGGGTATGAGAAACGTTACGGTCTCTTCTATGTAGACTTTGAAACTCAAGAACGTTATCCGAAGAAATCAGCTCACTGGTACAAGAAAGTAGCGGAAAGTCAGATTATAGACTGATCTGTAGATAAAAATCCCCACCAATCGGTGGGGATAGTTTTATGGTTTAGAAAGAATAATTTTTGTTTGTTTTGAAAGTTGTTCAAACGTTTCTTTGCTCAGTTTAGAATCTGAAACGATG
>CAKMPG010000217.1:0-2581 GCA_927911355.1 Streptococcus mitis
TTTAGCTGAGCCACCTGCTGAGTCTCCTTCGACGATGAAAAGTTCTGTTTCAGCAGGATTATTTGAAGAACAATCTGCTAGTTTACCTGGAAGGTTGGAATTTCCAAACCAGATTTTTACGAGTGACTTCACGCGCACGCTTGGCAGCCACACGAGCCTTAGCAGCTAGAATTCCTTTTTCTACAATGCGTTTTGCAATTTGAGGATTCTCCATAAGGAAATCAGAGAATGCATCACTGAAGAGGCGATTGGTAATCTTGACCACTTCGCTATTTCCCAATTTGGTCTTGGTTTGTCCTTCAAACTGTGGATTTGGGTGTTTAACTGAGATAACTGCAGTTAATCCTTCACGAACATCTTCCCCTGTTAAGTTGTCTTCATTGTCTTTCAGTAACTTATTCTTACGAGCATAATCGTTGATGACACGTGTCAAGGCTGTACGGAAACCTTGCTCATGCGTTCCACCTTCATGGGTATGAATATTATTGGCGAAACTCATGACGTTTTCATGGTAACCAGTTGTGTACTGCATGGCTACCTCAACTGTGATATCATCCATCTCACCGTCTGTATAGATTGGTGTATCAAAGATTACATCCTTGTTCTCGTTGATATATTCAACGTAACTAGCAATCCCACCTTCATAATGATAATGCTTGGTTTGTTCCAAACCTTCACGCTTATCTGTGATGGAGATTTGAAGACCACGATTTAGAAAGGCCAACTCTTGAATCCGTTTATTTAATTTATCAAAATCAAAGGTTGTTGTTTCAGTGAAGATTTCTGGATCCGGTGTAAAGTGAACTGTTGTTCCCGTTTTATCCGTATCTCCAACCACCTCAAGGTCTGCGACAACATGACCACGACGATATTCTTGGTAATGAATCTTACCATTTTTGTGGACATGAACGTCTAATTGAGTAGAAAGAGCATTAACTACTGAAGACCCCACTCCATGAAGACCACCTGAGACCTTATATCCGCCACCGCCAAATTTTCCTCCAGCGTGAAGGACTGTAAAGACAGTCTCAACGGCAGGTCGACCTGTTTTTCCTGAATATCGACTGGGATACCACGCCCATCATCAACAACTGTAATAGAATCATCTGGCTCAATAAAGACTTGAATAAGGCTGGCAAATCCTGCCAAGGCCTCATCAATTGAGTTATCAACAATTTCCCAGACTAGATGGTGAAGACCTTCTTTTGAGGTTGACCCGATATACATCCCTGGACGCATACGAACAGCCTCTAAGCCCTCTAAAACTTGAATTTGACTGGCATCATAATCTTGTGCCTGCAGATTTTTGATTTCTTCTGTCATCTTTTTCCTTTTTCTTACATGTCTAATACTTGTCTTAAATTCACGATACTGGTAAACAAGTGGGTAGCTAGTCCTGCAGCTTGTCCTGCTTCGATATCAATCGGTCGATCACCAATGACAAGCCCTGAACTAATTTGATACTTTTCTCTTAAATAAATCATGGACTCAGGATCTGGTTTTCTCTTAAAGCCTGAGTTAGAAGTCACCACTTCTGTAAAATAAACTGCTATAGAGGTTTTTTCTAAAATTTCCAAGACTTGATTATTTCGGTGAGAGACCAAAAAATGACGGCCACCTTGATTTGAGATATCTTTCAATAAATCAGAAACTCCATCAAACAAAATCGGATGTTCAAGCTCTCTGGCTTCATTTTCCTTGTATTTTTCTAAAAAATTCTCTAAGTTGGGAGCGAATGTCTCAATCGCAAAATCAGTAGAAACCTTTAAAGCCTGATAAACACTGTCATGGTCTTGTGTGATGCCATACAATACCAATGTTTCAACAAATGCAGCTGTTGAAGTTTCGTAATTATCCAGTAAAGTTCCACCTAAATCCCAGATGTAATCGTGATATTTCATACCCTTCATTATAGCATTTTTTTGTGAAAAAAGCGATGATTTCCCTGAGTTTTCCACATAAAAAAAACGAGAGTTTGACTCCCGTTTTACTGATTTTTACCAAAGACATCTCGATAGAGCATTCCTGTTCGTAAAGTCTCTGCGTCTCCTCCTAATTGCTCCACCAACTCGTAGGCAAAGGCAAGGGCTGTTGAGGGGCCTCGACTGGTTGTCAAATGACCATCTACCACTACTGTTTCCTTGACGTAGTGACCATCAAGGATTTGCTCTTGAACGCCGTCATAACAAGTGTACTGCTTGTTTTTCAATAGCCCTGCTTGATTGAGGGCAATTGGCGCAGCACAAATAGCTGCCAGTTTCTTCCCCTCTTGCTCGAAGCTTTGCAACTCTTGAATCAAGGCCTGATTGTCCCGTAAATGTGCAGAACCAGGCATCCCTCCAGGAAGAACAATCATATCATAATCTGATAAATCTCCATCAAAGACACGATCTGCTCTTACTTGGATTGCATGCGAACCCGTCACTTGCTCTTCAATCCTACCATATCACAAATGATATTTGCCCGACGCAAGACATCTACAACTGTCAAAGCTTCAATTTCTTCAAAGCCCTGAGCTAACATGACTGCTACTTTAACCATGATTTTCTCCTTATTTGATTTGTTTTAATACAACCTTTTT
>CAKMPG010000218.1:0-3680 GCA_927911355.1 Streptococcus mitis
AAAGAAGAGTTGCGACAAAGATTGCAAGTGGTGGCACCATTCCTCCAGCCATAACTGCTGCCATGGCTACAGAACCACCTGAAGAAACAGTTGTTGCAAGCGTACCTGTACCAAAGACATAAGCCGCTTTGTTGACTGGTCCCCCCATGTCAACAGCCATCATTCCACCAAGGACGATACCAAGAAGGACAGCTGAACCTCCTCCAAGACCGCCTAGGAAGTCATTCATAGCAGTATTGATTGCTACCATTGGGATATTCACAGCTAGCATGACAAATCCAGTCAAGATTGTTCCAAGAAGTGGCAAGAGAAGAATTGATTTAGCACCTTCGAGTGAACGAGGAACTTTAACGTATTTCTTGATAGCAAGAACTAAAGCACCTGCGATAAATCCACCAACAAGGGCACCTAGGAAACCAGATGAGACACCTGCAAGAGTTGAAGTTGCTTCACCACCTGCGGCATAAGGAATTTTACCAAAGGCAAAACCTTCTTTGGCAATAGCACCAGCCACGAAACCTGCTACCAAACCTGGTTTTTCAGCGATAGAGTATGCAACATAACCTGCAAAGACTGGGAGCATCAAACCAAAGGCAGCTCCACCAATTTTCATAAACATAGAAGCTAGCTCATGGTAGGAACCAAGATTACCAAGATTTTCATTTGGAACACCCAAAGCACCGTCAATCAAGAAGGCAAGGGCAATCATGATACCACCACCTATAACGAATGGCAACATTTGAGATACACCACTCATCAAGTGTTTGTAGAAGGCACCACCAAGGCTTTGTTTTTCGTTGCTTGCTGTCGAAGCTTTTGCTCCATTAGCAGCACGGTAGACTTCAGCATCTCCTGAAAGAGCCAAGTTAATCAATTCTTCTGTTTTACGGATACCGTCAGCAACTGGACGATTGATCAATGGTTTGCCATCGAAACGATCCATCTCAACCGCCTTGTCTGCAGCGATGATAACAGCTTTAGCCTTGCGGATGTCCTCAGCAGTTAGTTGGTTTCCAACACCGCTAGCACCGTTGGTTTCAACCTTGATTCCAACACCCATTTCAGCAGCCACTTTTTGAAGGGCTTCTTGAGCCATGTAAGTGTGAGCAATACCTGTTGTACAAGCTGTAACAGCTACGATAAAGTCACCAGATTCATTGGCAGGTGCTTGAACAGGTTCCTCAGTTTTTTCGGAAGCTTTGTCAAAAAGTTCGATAACTTGGTCAGCTGATGTTACTTGACGAAGTTTGTCAGCAAAACCGTCTTTCATCAAGTATTGAGACAATTCTGCCAAGGCTGCCAAGTGAGTATCATTGGCACCTTCTGGAGCTGCAATCATAAAGAAGAGGTCAGTTGATTGTCCATCCAAGCTCTCGTAGTCAACACCCTTGTTTGACTTGGCAAAGAGAACTGTCGCTTCTTTGACAGCAGCATTTTTGCTGTGAGGCATTGCGATACCATCACCCAAACCTGTAGAAGTGAGAGCTTCACGCGCCAAAATTCCTTCTTTAAAGGTTTCAAAATCTGTCACATAACCGTGGTCTGTCAAACTTTTAATCATCTCGTCGATGACAGCTGTTTTTTCAGTTGCTTGCAAATCCAGCAACATAACATCTTTTCTCAATAGGTCTTGAATTTTCATCGTTTTTCTACCTCAACTTTTTCATATGTTTCTTTAATAAATTCTGCTGTTGCCAAGTCATCCGAGAAGGTAGTTGCCGTTCCACAAGCAACTCCCCATTTGAAGGCTTCTACTGCGTCTTTTGATTTGACAAATTCACCTGTGAATCCGGCAACCATAGAATCACCAGCACCAACTGAATTTTTGACTGTTCCCTTGATAGGTTTTGCGAAGTAAGCTCCCTCAGATGTGACAAGAAGGGCACCGTCGCCAGCCATGGAGATAATGACGTTTTGAGCTCCTTTGGCCAGTAACTGACGAGCATAGTTCTCGATTTCATCTAAACTTTCGAGTTTCACTCCAAAGATAGCTCCAAGCTCGTGATTATTTGGTTTGACCAAAAAGTGGCTGACTAGTCCAAACTATCAATCAAGGTCTGTCCTTCAAAGTCACAAACGACTTGCGCACCAGTCTTGCGTGTCAAGGCAATCAAATCCTTGTAGATAACATTTCCTAGGTTTTTAGCACTCGAACCCGCAAAGACAACCGTATCTTCTGCTGTCAGACTAGATAAAATAGCTTTCAATTCTTCTAGCTGAGCTGGTTCGACATTTGGACCGGTTCCGTTGATTTCTGTTTCTTGGTCTGCTTTGATTTTAACATTGATACGAGTATCTTCTGCCACTTGGACAAAACATGTCTCGATTTCTTCCTCTGCAAGGGTATCTGTGATAAATTTACCAGTAAAGCCTCCGATAAATCCCGTCGCTGTATTTGGTATATCCAAACGTTTCAAGACACGGCTGACATTGATTCCTTTCCCACCAGCAAACTTATCATCACTGTCCATACGATTGACACTACCGACTTGGACTTGGTCCAAACGAACGATATAGTCAATGGATGGATTGAGTGTGACTGTATAAATCATACTTCTATTACCTCCGTTTTCTCCTTAATAGCCTGCAAGAGCTCATGCCCTTGACTTGTGATAACAATAGCTCGTTTGAGTGGTGCTACCTTGGCAAAGCAAGTTTGTCCAATTTTTGACGAATCCACCAAGACATAGGTCTGTTTGGCATTCTCTAAAATAGCACGCTTCACAGCCCCCTCCTCCATATCAGGAGTCGTATAATAGCTATCGTCCACACCATTCATCCCGATAAAGGCACGGTCAAAGTGCAATTGGTTAATCTGGTTAAGAGCAACGCCCCCGATGCTAGCATCTGTCGCCATCTTGACACTTCCTCCAACCATGACAGTTGGAATCTGCTTTTCAACCAACTGTGCGGCATGGTGAATCGAATTTGTCACAACAGTAATATTCTTATTGACCAATTCATGGATCAAAAAAGCAGTTGTTGTTCCAGCATCAATAAAGATGACATCTTGTTCCTTGATGAGAGAGGCCGCCTTCTGAGCTAGCAACTTCTTCTCTTGAAGGTTTTTGACAGATTTTTCTTGAATGGTTTCTTCTTCCTGCAAGGAATGGGGCAATTCTGCTCCACCATGCACGCGACGAAGCTTGTTTTCCGCTTCCAACTCATCCAAATCTCTTCGAACCGTTGATTCTGACGTTTCTAGCAAACTAACTAATTTTTCTAGAGAAACTACATGATGTTGATTTAACTCCTCTAGAATCAGTTGCTTCCGCTCTGTTTTTAACACTGAATCACCTCCTGTTATCGTTTACACTATTCATTCTATCACACTTCCTTTCAAAGTCAAGCATTTTTTATCACTTTCTTTCAAAATCTATCATTTTTCTTATTTCCAGAATTTTTATTGCAAGATAAGAGCCTTTATGGTAGACTATTTGAGTAAGTATTGGAAGATTACTCAAGAGGCTTAAGAGGCCGTGTTGGAAACGCGGTAGGCGTGTAACAGCGTGCGTGGGTTCGAATCCCATGTCTTCCGTAGAAAATAACAATTTATTTTAGGGGATGGCGACAAATGTTGTATCCTTTTTTTAATAATAGGATCTGCTTTAGGGTTTGTTTGTGACTCCTTGTTGTATCCTTTTTAGCAAAAGAAGACAAAGGAAAACCAAAGATAAAAA
>CAKMPG010000219.1:0-3137 GCA_927911355.1 Streptococcus mitis
GCCCCTAAAGCAAGGGTAATGAGTAGAGATTCAAACATCTTACTCATACCAGAGTTTATGTGGTTAGTCATAATATCACGAACCGCATTGGTCAAGGCAATTCCTGGAACAAAAGGCATGACTGCACCAGCTATAATCAAATCTGCCGTTGAAGGAAAACCTGTGTAGCGAGCCCAAAACTGGGCTATCATCCCAAAGACAAAAGCTCCAGCAAAGGCTGTTACAAAGGGAATTCGGATAAACTTTTCCACATAGAGGGAAAAGGCAAAACCAAATAAGGTAGCCACTCCTGCCCCAAGTGCGTCGTAGATATTTCCACTAAACATAATTGAAAAGAATGGGGCGCTAAAGGTCGCAGCCAGAGTCACCTGCAACTTGGTATAAGGAAGAGGTTGGGCTTGCAAAGCCGTCAATTGCTTGAAGGCTGTTTCTAAATCAATTTGCCCCCCAACCAGCTGACGAGAAATCTGGTTCACATCACAGACTTTTTCAATGTTATAAGAAGAGGAAGTCACGCGTTTCATTCGTGAAATATTGGTATTTTCAATGGAGAAAAAGATAGCGACAGGCATGGCAAGAACATTGCAATCCACAATCCCCTGCGAATGCGCAATACGGATCATGGTATCTTCTACACGATGAATCTCTGAGCCACTTTTGAGAAGAATGGTTCCAGCTAACATAATCACATCGATGACGGCATTTAATTCTCTTGATTCTTCCATACTTTCCTCCTTTTATCAACTTCCTCTATTCTATCACAAATCTGGAGTCAAAAAAAATCTTTGCCATGAAATCATGACAAAGATTCATTTAATTACGTGAATTTTCGTGGCTTCCCTCACTACTTGATTGATTAGTAGAATGAGTATCTCCTCGTTGATTTCCTTGCTGGTTCCCCTGACTTGGTGTTGTAGTAGAACCTTGGTTTCCACGTTGGGCTGGTGCTGATGATGATGTTGACGGCGGTGTTTTCGGTTTGTAAATTGAAATCTTGATGCGTGTCTTATTCAAATCTACCTTTTCACCCGCTCTTGGACTCTGTTCAACAACGGTACCTTCAGCAGTTCCGGAAGGAGCTGTGGTAACTTCTACAACTTCAATGTTGGCTTCTTTAATACCGACAATTTGAACGAGATTATTTTTAGTAAATTCAAGACTAGATCCTATATAACTTGGCATAGCAACGCTGGTTACTTTCTTAGCAATAGTTAAAGTAATTGTTGAGGCCTTACTCAAATCATAAGTTGTTCCAGCTGACGGGCTCTGTCTAAGAACTGTTCCTTCTTCACTCTCGCTTGATTCTTCTTCCTCTATCTTGATGAGATTTTCAGGTACCTTCTTCTGCTTGAGTTCTGCGATAACATCGGTCGATTTACGGCCGATATAATTGCTCAATTGGAAAGATTGCTTCCCTGATGAGACAACCAAATTGATTTTCGTTCCTTCTTTTCGACCAGTTCCAGCGTCAGGATCTGTACGGATAATCCGCCCTTCTTCCACCTTTTCACTAGCCTCTGATTTCTCCTCGCCAATCTCAAAATTGGCTTTCTTGAGGGTTTCCTTGGCTTCCGCCACTGTCTTACCTGCCACATCTGGAATGGCAATGGTTGCAGGAGTTCTGGATAGTATCCAAATAAGAGAAGCTGCCACCAATACAATGCTGGCCAACAAAATCATATAGCGAACTCTAAATTTCCGTTTCTTAACAGGCTTGGTTGCGTAATTGTCCTCTGAAGCCTGCTGACTCGGCTTCGCAGTCTGTGGCTTTGGACTTTGTGTTTGCACCTTAGGAATCGAAGTCAAGGTACTTTGTGGAACTTTAGGAAGAGTCTTGGTGTCAGCCTTAGTGGTATCATTAAACACCAATTTAGGCTCATTGCGACGATTATAAGACAAACTACTAGACAAGTCCACATACATCTCTGCAACTGACTGATAACGATCTGTCAATTTCTTGGCAGTTGCCTTGATGACAACATTCTCTAAAGCCTGAGGCACAGATGGATTCTCAGCTATAACCGATGGCAATGGTTTCTGGAAATGCTGGAGGGCGATGGTCACTGCACTATCCCCATCGTAAGGGATATGTCCTGTCAACATCTCATAAAAGATGATCCCCATGGCATAGATATCACTCTGTACAGTCGCTTTAGAACCACGCGCCTGCTCTGGTGACAAGTAGTGAACCGAACCAAGCATAGAGTTGGTCTGAGTCAGACTCGTCTCTGCAAAGGCTACCGCAATCCCAAAGTCTGTGACCTTGGCAGTCCCATCTGGTGTCAAGAGGATATTTTGAGGTTTCAAATCACGGTGAACAATGCCTCTAGTATGAGCTAAGCGCATAGCCAAGAGGATTTGTCCCATGATTCGGACCGCTTCTTCATTTGAAAGAGGGTGATGTTCCTTGATATAGCGCTTGAGGTCAAGTCCTGCTACGTACTCCATAGCTAAGTACTGTTGACCGTCTTCCTCACCAATATCTGTAATCCGAACGATATGAGGATGGTCCAGATCTGCCATGGCTCTCGCTTCACGCTGAAAACGAGCCACTGCAATGGGATCTGTTTGGTAGTTGGTCCTCAGGACCTTTACTGCCACTTCTTCCCCGTCTAGAATCAAATCCTTGGCCAAGTATACATCTGCCATGCCTCCTCGACCAATTTGTTTGATAATCCGATACCGCCCGGCAAAAATCTTGCCGATTTGGATCATTCTTCATCCTCCTCGTTCATAGAAACAAGGGCAACCGTAATATTGTCTAAACCTCCTGCATTGTTAGCAAAACGCACGAGCGTCGCTGTTTTATCTGCCAAAGGAATATCACTGGTTACAATATCACAAATCTCACTGCCTGAAATCATGTTGGTTAATCCGTCGCTATTAAGTAGGAGATAATCTCCTGTCGCAAGGGTAATCATTCCAAAATCAGGCTGAATTTCGTCTTTTTGACCAATTGACTGGGTAATAATATTTTTCTGTGGGTGGCTAGCTGCTTCTTCAGGTGTCAATTGACCAGCCTTGAGCAATTTCATTGACCAAAGAATGGTCGCTTGTTAACTGGTGGTATTCTTCTCCACGAATCAAACCGATACGAGAATCCCCAATGTGGGCATAGATAGCCTGATTGCCAATAA
>CAKMPG010000220.1:0-6493 GCA_927911355.1 Streptococcus mitis
ATCGAGTAGTTTTGTGATAAAATGTAATGGTTCCATATGATTCTTCTAATGAGTTGTTTCGTCGCTTTTCATTATAGGTCATATTGGGACTTTTTTTCTACACAAAAATAGGCTCCATAATATCTATAGGGGATTTACCCACTACAAATATTATAGAGCCAGTAATTATATCTAAAAAGGAAGCCCTTCTTTATGAATTGGAGGACTTCCTTTTCTTATCTAGAAATTGATCTATCTCTTTTTGTGATCTGAGGATGACCACTTTATATGGATAGTTTTTTTGAATCCACTTGTAGCGTTCCTTAGCGGATTTGCTCCGTCCGTCCCAAAGAATCCATCTGATAAACTCCCAATTAAATTGTTCTTGACAACCAGCTGCCATACTTTCTCTGACCTTGCCTCGGTATGTGAGGTATCGTTTAAAGGCTCGTAGCAGACAATTCCAGCGAGAAAAATTGAGAAAGATGATTTGGTCAGCATCCTGCATTCTTTCCTCATAGAAACACCAAGAATAATTCCCATCAATGACCCAAGCTTCATGCTTTGTGAGAAAATTTTCCATCTCGGTCAACATCCATTCACGATCACTGTCTTGCCAACCGGGTTGAAATTGGAGTGTGTCCATGTGAAGTTTTGGGATGGAGTAGCAGTGAGACAGCTTTTCAGCTAGAGTTGACTTACCAGCACCAGAATATCCGATAATTGCGATTTTCATTTTCTACCTTTTCCTATTTGGGGACAAAAAAACAGCCTCTATGGACTGTTTCTTATTTAGCAAGTTTAGCTGAAAGACGAGCTTTATCGCGGCTTGCTTTGTTTTTGTGAATCAAACCTTTAGTTTCTGCTTTATCGATAGCTGAGCTAGCAGCACGGAAAAGTTCTTCAGATGGGTTTGCTTCGAAAGCTTTGATAGCAGTACGCATAGCTGATTTTTGAGCTGAGTTCTTTTCGTTTTGTTTAACGTTCAATTCAGCGCGTTTGATAGCTGATTTAATGTTTGCCAATGTTCTTACCTCCATATTTACTAACTATACCATTATATCTGAAAACTTACGTTTTGACAAGGGAAAATTATTTTTTTAAGTAAATTTCATCGATTTCATGGTTCTTTGTTTTATGAAGAATCACTTCTGCACGATTTCTAGTTGGTTCAATATAATTTTGTAAATTTGTGAGATTGATACTGGTCCAGACCTGATGGGCAAAGGATTCCACTTCCCCAATCGGCATTTGTGTAAAACGATAATAGTAGCTATCAGGTCGTTTTGGGCTAGGCTCAGCATTTTCAAGAAACGGTCTAGATACCAACTCTCGATGTCATCGACTGCAGCATCAACATAGATGGAAAAGTCAAAGAAGTCAGTAATGTAGAGACGCTCATTTTGTGGATTTTGAAAGACATTTATTCCCTCAACAATGACAAAATCAGCAGCTTTGACGCTCTGCTTTTCCTCAGGTACGATGTCGTAGACTTCATGAGAATAGACAGGAATATCTACATCTTGTCCATTTTTGATGTGATCCAGGAAGTTGAGAAGAGCTTCCATATCATAGCTTTCAGGAAATCCCTTACGATTTAGAATCCCTTGCTCAATCAAGGTCTGGTTGGGATAGAGAAAGCCATCGGTTGTTACCAACTCAACCCTAGCATCTGTAAGCGTACGGGACAGTAAGATTTGAAGTAGGCGACTGGTTGTGGATTTTCCAACGGCAACACTCCCAGAAACCCCAATGATAAAAGGCTGGGATTTGCTTTCACGTTGAAGGAAAATCCCTTTTGAAAAGGCCAAATCATCCTTGGTACGCTTGTAAATCTGGATGAGATGGGCTAGGGGGAGATAGACATCGGTAACATCCTGCAAGCTAATCTGGTCATTAAAACTCTTGATGGATTCTAATTCCTCTTCTGTCAAAGGAGGTGTTGTCTTTCGATGTAACGATTGCCAAGTCTGGCGGCTGATTTTTTCAAAATGTAAAAATTCGTTGGTCATAAGTTTGTCTTTCTGATTCGATATCTTAGTATAGCATATTTTGGGACTAAAAACATCTAGTATCTGATAGAAAAAGTTTCTTTTGATTAGAAAAATAATGACAAACTAGATCGTATTGTCAAATTACTTGGAAACGGTTTAATATTTCGATAAATTATGGTAAAATAGTTTCATGAGTAAAAATGTATTATGCAGAAAATCCTGACGCTGCTCACGACATTCATGAGTTGAGAGTGGACTTGTTGGGAGAAAAAATGACCTTTTTGACGGATGCGGGTGTTTTTAGCAAGAAAATGATTGACTTTGGAAGTCAACTCTTGCTCAAGTGTCTTGAGGTCAACCAAGGAGAAACTGTCCTGGATGTAGGCTGTGGTTACGGACCTTTGGGCTTGTCTTTAGCTAAAGCTTATGGCGTTCAGTCTACCATGGTCGATATTAATAATCGTGCCTTGGATTTGGCGCGACAAAATGCTAAACGAAATAAAGTAGAAGCGACGATTTTCCAGTCCAACATCTATGAACAAGTTGAAGGGGAATTTGACCATGTCATTTCCAATCCTCCTATCCGTGCGGGCAAGCAAGTGGTTCATGAAATCATTGAGAAAAGTAAAGATTTCTTGGAAACTGGTGGAGATTTAACAATCGTTATCCAGAAGAAACAAGGGGCCTCAAGCGCCAAGTCAAAGATGGAGGAAGTGTTTGGCAATTGTGAAATCGTCAAAAAGATAAGGGATACTATATCCTTAGAAGTGTGAAAGAATGAGAGCAGTTGATTTAATCCAAAAGAAACGAGATGGTCAAGAGCTGACTTCGAGTGAAATTGAATGGCTGGTAGAAGGCTATGTGTCAGGAACTGTTCCTGATTATCAGATGTCTGCCTTTGCTATGGCTGTCTATTTCAAAGGAATGACGACTCGAGAAATATCTGATTTGACCATGAGAATGGTTCAGACAGGCCAAGAGTTTGATTTATCCGCTATTGATGGGGTTAAGGTTGACAAGCATTCTACTGGGGGTGTTGGTGACAAGGTGACTTTGATTTTAGCTCCTCTTGTTGCTAGCTTCGGTGTACCTGTGGCAAAAATGAGTGGTCGTGGTCTCGGCCATACTGGCGGAACAATTGATAAGTTGGAGTCCATTAAGGGTTATCAAGTAGAACGTAGTCAAGAGGATTTTATTCGTCAGGTACAGGACATTGGTGTATCTGTCATTGGGCAATCAGACCAGCTGGTCAAAGCAGATAAGCTTCTCTACGCCCTCCGTGATGTAACCGCAACTGTCGACACGATTCCTTTGATTGCGAGTTCGGTGATGAGCAAGAAAATTGCGGCAGGGGCGGATGCTATTTTGCTAGACGTGACTGTCGGTGAGGGGGCCTTCATGAAGACGGTTGATGAGGCGCGTGAACTGGCTCAAACTATGGTGGAACTTGGTAAGGCAGTTGGTCGAAAGACGGTAGCAGTCATTACGGATATGAGTCAGCCCTTGGGACGTGCTATTGGAAATCGCCTTGAAATCCTTGAAGCACTGGAGATTTTACAAGGGCAAGGTCGTCAGGATATTACCCACTTCATCTGTGAATTGGCTCAATTATGCTTGGTTTGGCAAATGTAAATAAAACAGTTGAAGAAGTTCGCCAACATCTTGAGAATGGTCAAGCGCTGGCTAAGTTTGAGGAAATGGTCCAAGCCCAAGGTGGAGACTTGGAAGACCTCTATCGTCCTGTCAATGTTACCCATGTGGTGGAAATCCCTGCCCAGGAAACGGGTGTCATTTCAGCTCTTCCAGCTATGGAATTTGGGCTTTATGCTATGAGACTGGGGGCAGGCCGTGCAGTCAAGTCTGATGCCTTGGACTATGAGACAGGAATTGTTTTTGAAAAGAAAGTTGGAGATTCCGTTCAAAAGGGAGAAATTGTTGCAAAAGTATACACAAATGGAAAAATTTCTCCTCAGCTAGTTACAGATTTTCAAAAATATGTTAAAATAAATGATAGTGTGCAAAGTTTACGAGAAATCATAGAAATAATCTCATAAACTGCAGGAGAATCCGAATATGAAATTAAATAAATATATCGATCATACACTTTTGAAACAAGATGCGACAGTAAATCAAATTGATTGTTTGTTGTCTGAAGCTAGAGAGTATGATTTTGCCAGTGTTTGCGTTAATCCGACCTGGGTTGAACATGCTAAAAAAAGGGCTTGAAGGCACAGATGTCAAGGTCTGCACAGTAGTAGGTTTCCCCTTGGGAGCAACAACTTCAACTGTGAAAGCTTTTGAAACCAAGGAAGCTATCCAAAATGGTGCAGATGAGATTGATATGGTGATTAATGTTGGAGCTCTCAAAACAGGTAATCTTGATTTGGTTGAGTCGGATATTCGCGCAGTAGTAGAAGCAAGTGGTGACAAGTTAGTGAAAGTCATTATTGAAGCTTGCCTTCTGACAGACCAAGAAAAAGTTGTGGCTTGCCAATTAGCTCAAAAAGCTGGAGCTGATTTTGTTAAAACATCTACTGGTTTTTCAACTGGTGGTGCTACGGTAGCAGATGTTAGATTAATGCGTGAAACAGTTGGACCTGATATGGGTGTCAAGGCTGCTGGCGGAGCTCGTTCTTATGCAGATGCTCTTGCCTTTGTGGAAGCTGGGGCGACCCGTATTGGAACGTCAGCTGGGGTAGCCATTTTAAAAGGAGAATTGGCTGATGGCGACTACTGAGTTGATTGAACTAGCAATTGAAACCAGCAAGAAAGCCTATGTGCCCTATTCTCATTTTCCAGTCGGAGCTGTTCTAGTGGCGAAAGACGGAAGTGTTTACACGGGAGTGAATATCGAAAATGCTAGCTATCCTTTGACCAATTGCGGTGAGAGAACAGCCATTTTTAAGGCTGTATCTGAAGGCCAAAGAGAATTTTCAGAATTGATTGTCTATGGACAGACTGAAAAACCAATCTCGCCATGTGGAGCTTGTCGCCAAGTGATGGCTGAATTTTTTGAACAAGATCTAAAAGTGACCTTAGTCGCAAAAGATAAATCGACGGTCGAGATGACGGTCGGGGAGTTACTTCCATACTCTTTTACAGACTTAAACTAGTCTGAGTCGCTCTCTGAGTGGCACGGTCCTTGTGGCCAATCAATCCATACTTGCAACATCGTTGCACATCTTATTTAGGAGGTTCAGTAATGAACAAGAAACAATGGCTAGGCCTTGGTCTAGTTGCAGTAGCAGCAGTTGGACTTGCTGCATGTGGTAACCGCTCTTCTCGTAACGCAGCTTCATCTTCTGATGTGAAGACAAAAGCAGCAATCGTCACTGATACTGGTGGTGTTGATGACAAATCATTCAACCAATCAGCTTGGGAAGGTTTGCAGGCTTGGGGTAAAGAACACAATCTTTCAAAGATAACGGTTTCACTTACTTCCAATCAACAAGTGAAGCTGACTACGCTAACAACTTGCAACAAGCGGCTGGAAGTTACAACCTAATCTTCGGTGTTGGTTTTGCCCTTCACAATGCAGTTAAAGATGCAGCAGCAGAGCACACTGATTTGAACTATGTCTTGATTGATGATGTGATTAAAGATCAAAAGAATGTTGCGAGCGTAACTTTCGCTGATAATGAGTCAGGTTACCTTGCAGGTGTAGCTGCAGCAAAAACAACTAAGACAAAACAAGTTGGTTTTGTAGGTGGGCAGGAGTCAGAAGTTATCTCTCGTTTTGAAGCAGGATTCAAGGCTGGTGTTGCGTCAGTAGACCCATCTATCAAAGTCCAAGTTGACTACGCTGGTTCATTTGGTGATGCTGCTAAAGGTAAAACAATTGCAGCTGCACAATACGCAGCCGGTGCAGATATTGTTTACCAAGTAGCTGGTGGTACAGGTGCTGGTGTCTTTGCAGAAGCAAAATCACTCAACGAAAGCCGTCCTGAAAATGAAAAAGTTTGGGTTATCGGTGTTGACCGTGACCAAGAAGCAGAAGGTAAATACACTTCTAAAGATGGCAAAGAATCAAACTTTGTTCTTGCATCTACTTTGAAACAAGTTGGTACAACTGTAAAAGATATTTCTAACAAGGCAGAAAAAGGGGAATTCCCTGGCGGTCAAGTGATCGTTTACTCATTGAAAGATAAAGGGGTTGACTTGGTAACAACTAACCTTTCTGAAGAAGGTAAAAAAGCCGTTGAAGATGCAAAAGCTAAAATCCTTGATGGAAGCGTAAAAGTTCCTGCAAAATAATGGATGGAAGTTATTTCTTAGGAAGCGGCCATCGGCCGCTTTTTAAGAGTTGAGACAAAGTCATTTTGTCTCAGTAAGCTTGCTACTAGACAAACTAGCAAGTTTTATTGAAATAAAATAAGACTCTGAAAGGAAGAGCACATGGCACACGAAAATGTCATTGAGATGCGTGATATTACCAAGGTGTTTGGTGAATTTGTTGCTAACGACAAAAATCAACCTGCACCTACGAAAAAGGTGAAATTCATGCACTTTTAGGAGAAAAT
>CAKMPG010000221.1:0-20177 GCA_927911355.1 Streptococcus mitis
AAGCAAAACCAACAAGCTGTAAAGGGAGTTCCAAAGCAAATTAATGATTTGAATGAGCCTGTTAAAACAGTCAGTGAAGCAACGGTTGATTTGGGTCATGTTGTAAGAGGCAATTAAAAAGATTGAAGAGGGAGGCCAAGGTATTTCTGATGAAGTCAAGGCTGAAATCTTAAAACATGAAAGACATGCCAGCACTATCTTAGAAGAAACTGGTCACATTGAGATTTTAAATGAATTACAACTTGAAGAAGCTGATATCGAAGAAGAAGTAGAAACTCCTAATATTGAAAGCCAAGCTGAGCAAACTGAAAGTCAAGAACTAGAAGACTTGGGCTTGAAAGTTGAACCGAGCTTTGATATTGAACAAGTAGCTACGGAAGTAACGACTTATGTTCAAACGATTATTGATGATATGGACGTTGAGGCGACGATTTCAAATGACTATAACCGTCGTAGCATCAATCTACAAATTGATACTAATGAGCCAGGTCGTATCATCGGTTATCATGGTAAAGTCTTGAAGGCCTTGCAACTGTTGGCTCAAAATTATCTTTACAACCGCTATTCAAGAACCTTCTACATTACAATCAATGTCAATGATTATGTCGAACACCGTGCAGAAGTCTTGCAGACCTATGCGCAAAAATTGGCGACTCGTGTTTTAGAAGAAGGACGCAGTCATCAGACAGATCCAATGTCGAATAGCGAACGCAAGATTATCCATCGTATTATTTCACGTATGGATGGTGTGACCAGTTACTCTGAAGGTGACGAGCCCAATCGCTATGTCGTTGTAGATACAGAATAAGTAAAATCAGGGTCCTCCTGATTTTTTGCTAGTTAGAAGAGGTTAAGCGTATGTTTAATAAGATAAGAGACTATCTAGACTTTGCAGGTTTGCAGTACCGTAATCCAGATAAAGCTGGGGAAGAACGAGAGAAAATGCTGGAATTCCGTCATAAAGGCCAAGAGGCTCGAAAGGCTTTTACAGAACTGACTAAAGCATTTCAAACCAGTCATCCAGAATGGCAACTCCAACAGACTAGCCAGTGGATGAACCAAGCGCAGCGCTTGCGACCACACTTCTGGGCTTATATACAGCGTGAGGGGAAAGTGACAGAACCTATGTTGGCTCTTCGTTTGTATGGGACATCTACTGACTTTGGAATTTCCTTAGAGGTCAGTTTCATCGAGCGTAAGAAAGATGAGCGAACTCTAGGCAAGCAGGCCAAAGTTTTAAAAGTTCCAACCGTTGAAGGTGTTTATTATCTAGTCTACTCTGATGGTCAAAGTCAACGGTGGGAGGCGAACGAAGAAAATCGTCAAATTTTAAGAAATAAACTATCCAATCAGGAAGTCCGAAAAGTGTTAGTTAAAATAGATGTCCCTATAACAGAGAATTCATCTGAAGAAGAAATCGTAGAAGCCCTACTGAAATCTTATGATAAAATTCTTCCATTTTATCTAGCTACGAGAAACTAAGCTAATCATTAAAATATCATAAATCATACAGTCCAAGAGTGAACAGTCCGCTGTGTAATTCTTGGTCTTTTTGTTTACGCTTTCAAATTATATAATAAACCTACAAAAACAATTCAAAAGGAGAACAATTATGGAAGTCATTTCAAGTGTTCTAAATTGGTTTTCTAGCAATATTTTGCAGAATCCCGCATTTTTCGTAGGTTTATTGGTGTTGATAGGATACGCACTTTTGAAAAAACCTGCCCACGACGTTTTCTCAGGGTTTGTTAAAGCAACAGTAGGGTATATGTTGCTCAATGTGGGTGCAGGTGGTTTGGTTACAACCTTCCGTCCGATCTTAGCAGCCCTTAACTACAAATTCCAAATTGGTGCAGCGGTTATCGACCCTTACTTTGGACTTGCTGCAGCAAACAACAAAATTGCAGCAGAGTTTCCAGATTTTGTTGGAACTGCAACTACAGCTCTATTGATTGGTTTCGGAATAAATATCTTGCTCGTAGCTCTTCGCAAGATCACGAAGGTAAGAACCCTCTTTATTACTGGTCACATCATGGTACAACAAGCTGCAACAGTATCTCTTATGGTTCTATTCTTAGTACCACAATTGCGCAATGCTTACGGTACAGCAGCGATTGGTATCATCTGTGGACTTTACTGGGCAGTTAGTTCAAATATGACTGTTGAGGCAACTCAACGCTTGACTGGTGGTGGCGGATTTGCGATTGGTCACCAACAGCAATTTGCAATCTGGTTTGTAGATAAAGTAGCAGGACGCTTTGGTAAGAAAGAAGAAAGTTTAGACAATCTTAAATTACCTAAGTTCCTCTCAATCTTCCACGATACAGTTGTTGCATCTGCTACCTTGATGCTCGTATTCTTCGGAGCCATTCTTTTAATCTTGGGTCCAGACATTATGTCTAATAAAGAAGTCATCACTTCAGGAACTCTATTCAATCCTGCTAAACAAGATTTCTTTATGTACATTATTCAAACAGCCTTTACCTTCTCAGTTTACTTGTTCGTTTTGATGCAAGGTGTCCGCATGTTCGTATCTGAGTTGACAAACGCCTTCCAAGGTATTTCAAACAAATTGTTGCCAGGCTCATTCCCAGCGGTTGACGTTGCAGCTTCTTATGGATTTGGTTCTCCAAACGCTGTCTTGTCAGGATTTGCCTTTGGTTTGATTGGTCAATTGATCACAATTGTCTTGCTCATCGTCTTTAAAAATCCGATTCTTATTATTACAGGATTTGTACCAGTGTTCTTTGACAATGCAGCCATTGCGGTCTACGCTGATAAACGCGGTGGATGGAAAGCGGCTGTTATCCTATCCTTCATCTCAGGTGTTCTCCAAGTTGCTTTAGGAGCTCTCTGTGTAGCTCTTCTTGATTTAGCATCTTATGGTGGTTACCATGGAAATATCGACTTTGAATTCCCATGGCTTGGATTTGGATATATCTTCAAATACCTTGGTATTGTTGGTTATGTACTTGTGTGTCTCTTCTTGCTTGTTATTCCTCAACTTCAATTTGCCAAAGCAAAAGATAAAGAGAAATATTACAACGGTGCAGTTCAAGAAGAAGCTTAGTATCTAGAAAAGGAGAAATAAAATGGTTAAAGTATTAGCAGCGTGCGGAAATGGAATGGGTTCATCAATGGTTATCAAGATGAAGGTTGAAAATGCTCTCCGTAAGCTTAATCAAACAGATTTTACAGTCAATTCATGCAGTGTCGGTGAAGCTAAAGGTTTAGCAGCAGGATATGACATCGTAATCGCTTCTCTTCATTTGATCCAAGAATTGGAAGGGCGAACTAATGGGAAGTTAATTGGGCTTGACAACTTGATGGATGATAAAGAAATCACTGAAAAACTCAGTCAAGCACTACAGTAAAAGGTTGGAGGGGGCTGGATAGAAACTGAGAGTCATCGTTTCTGTCCTTCTCCCTCTTTAAATAAAGGAGGCAGATATGAATTTAAAACAAGCTTTAATTGACAATGACTCGATCCGACTAGGTTTAGAAGCTAAAGACTGGAAAGAAGCAGTCAAGGTAGCAGTAGATCCCTTGATTGAAAGTGGAGCAATTTTGCCAGAGTATTACGATGCTATCATTGAATCGACTGAAGAGTATGGCCCATACTATATCTTAATGCCAGGTATGGCTATGCCCCATGCTAGACCTGAAGCTGGAGTGCAAAGAGATGCCTTTTCATTGATCACCTTACAAAATCCTGTTGTATTTTCAGATGGGAAAGAAGTTTCAGTTTTGTTGGCACTAGCAGCAACAAGCTCAAAAATTCACACAAGTGTAGCCATTCCACAGATTATTGCCTTGTTTGAATTAGAAGATTCTATCGCACGTTTACAGGTTTGCCAGACTAAGGAAGATGTCTTGACGATGATTGAAGAATCTAAGGATAGCCCTTATCTCGAGGATTGGATTTGGAAAGTTAGAAAGAGGAATAAAGAGATGACAAAAAGAATACCTAATTTACAAGTTGCATTAGATCATTCAGACTTGCAAGGAGCGATTAAAGCAGCTGTTTCTGTTGGTCAGGAAGTAGATATTATCGAAGCTGGAACTGTTTGCTTATTACAAGTTGGAAGTGAACTGGTTGAAGTCTTGCGAAGCCTTTTTCCAGATAAGATTATTGTGGCAGACACAAAATGTGCCGATGCTGGTGGAACAGTTGCCAAAAATAATGCCGTTCGTGGTGCCGATTGGATGACTTGTATCTGTTGTGCAACTATCCCTACTATGGAAGCGGCTCTAAAGGCTATCATGGCTGAACGTGGAGACCGAGGCGAAATCCAGATTGAACTTTATGGCGATTGGACTTTTGAACAAGCTCAGCTTTGGCTAGATGCTGGTATCTCACAAGCTATTTATCACCAATCTCGTGATGCACTTCTTGCTGGTGAGACTTGGGGTGAAAAAGACCTTAATAAGGTTAAAAAACTTATCGACATGGGCTTCCGTGTGTCTGTAACAGGTGGTCTAGATGTAGATACTCTCAAACTATTTGAAGGCGTTGATGTCTTTACCTTTATCGCAGGTCGCGGAATTACAGAGGCTGCAGATCCAGCAGGAGCAGCGCGTGCCTTCAAGGATGAAATCAGACGAATTTGGGGGTAAACCATGGCACGTCCAATTGGAATTTATGAAAAGGCAACCCCGACACACTTTACTTGGCTAGAACGTTTAAATTTTGCCAAGGAGTTAGGCTTTGATTTTGTCGAGATGTCTATTGATGAACGTGACGAGCGTTTAGCAAGACTGGACTGGAGCAAGGACGAGCGTTTGGAAGTTGTCAAAGCAATCTATAAAACTGGTGTTCGTATTCCTTCTATCTGTTTTTCAGGCCATCGTCGCTACCCATTGGGATCAAATGATCCAGTTCTAGAGGAAAAATCTCTAGAACTCATGAAAAAATGTATTGAATTAGCCCAAGACTTGGGAGTTCGTACTATTCAATTAGCTGGTTACGACGTTTATTATGAGGAAAAGTCACCCCAGACACGCCAACGTTTTATCAAAAATTTGAGAAAAGCTTGTGACTGGGCTGAAGAGGCTCAGGTGGTACTTGCTATTGAAATTATGGATGATCCTTTTATCAATAGTATCGAAAAATACTTGGCTGTAGAAAAGGATGTTGACTCTCCCTACCTTTTTGTATATCCAGATATTGGGAATGTGTCTGCATGGCATAATGATGTCTATAGTGAGTTCTATCTAGGTCACCATGCTATCACAGCTCTCCATCTCAAGGATACTTATGCAGTGACAGAAAGTTCAAAGGGGCAGTTCCGAGATGTACCTTTTGGGCAAGGTTGTGTCAAATGGGAAGAAGCTTTCGATATTTTAAAGCAAACCAATTATAATGGTCCTTTCCTAATCGAAATGTGGTCTGAAAATTGTGAAACTGTAGAAGAAACACGCGCAGCCATTCAAGAGGCACAAGCTTTTCTCTATCCACTAATTAAGAAAGCAGGTTTGATGTAAGATGAATCAAGTAATTAATGCTATGCGTAAACGAGTCTGTGATGCCAATCAATCATTGCAAAAACATGGACTTGTCAAATTTACCTGGGGCAATGTATCGGAAGTCAATCGTGAACTCGGTGTCATTGTTATCAAACCATCAGGCGTAGATTATGACGAATTGACACCTGAAAACATGGTGGCAACTGACCTGGATGGCAAGGTTCTAGAAGGAGATTTAAGACCATCTTCGGACCTTCCAACTCATGTGCAGTTATATAAGGCTTGGCCAGAGATTGCTAGTGTGGTCCATACCCATTCGACAGAAGCTGTTGGTTGGGCTCAGGCAGGTCGTGATATTCCTTTCTATGGAACAACCCATGCAGATTATTTCTACGGTTCAATCCCTTGCGCTCGTAGTTTGACCAAAGATGAAGTAGAAGTAGCCTATGAAAAAGATACTGGCTTGGTTATCGTAGAAGAATTTGAGCGTCGTGGTCTCAATCCTGTTGAAGTACCAGGTATTGTTGTACGCAATCACGGTCCATTCACTTGGGGAAAAAATCCAGAGAATGCTGTTTATCACTCTGTCGTACTAGAGGAAGTATCAAAGATGAATCGCTTTACAGAACAAATCAATCCAAGAGTTGAACCTGCTCCTCAGTACATTCTAGAAAAACACTACCAACGTAAGCATGGACCAAATGCTTATTACGGTCAAAAGAAATAAGAAATTGAATTGAAAAGAGGCTAGGACCTTTCGATCCAAGCCTCGCTTTTGTAATTGTAAGTATTCGTTATTAAGAGACTACTGTTGATAATTGAAATGCGTTAGTGAATGTGATACTATTATAAAGTTGTTTTCAAGGCAGTTGATTGATAGAGGAGTATGAAATATGGTACTGGATAAGGCAAGTTGTGATTTACTTCAATATTTGATGGATCAAGAAACGTCCAAAACGATTATGGCGATTTCAAAAGATTTGAAAGAGTCAAGAAGGAAAATTTATTATCACATTGACAAAATCAATGCTGCTTTGGGTGACGAGGCGCTTCATATCATTAGTATTCCACGAATTGGTATTCACTTAACGGAAGAGCAGAGAGATGCTTGTTGTGAACTATTATCGGAAGTAGATTCGTACGATTATATCATGAGTGCGCATGAACGTATGATGATAATGTTACTATGGATAGGTATTTCTAAAGAACGTATTACGATTGAAAAATTGATGGAGTTAACAGAGGTGTCTAGGAATACTGTTCTCAATGATTTGAATAGTATTCGTTATCAACTAACTTTGGAACAATATCAGGTGACCTTGCAAGTGAGCAAGTCACAGGGATACCATCTTCATGCCCACCCTCTTAATAAAATTCAGTATCTTCAATCGCTTCTATATCATATTTTTATGGAAGAAAATGCCACTTTTGTATCTATTTTAGAAGATAAGATGAAAGAGAGGTTAGATGGTGAGTGTTTGCTTTCTGTTGAAATGAACCAATTTTTTAAGGAACAGGTTCCTTTAGTTGAACAAGATTTAGGGAAGAAAATAAATCATCATGAAGTAACTTTTATGTTGCAGGTTCTACCTTATTTGCTGTTAAGCTGTCATAATGTTGAACAGTATCAAGAAAGACATCAGGATATAGAGAAAGAATTTTCTTTAATAAGAAAAAGAATAGAGTATCAGGTGTCTAAGAAATTAGGAGAACGGTTGTTTCAAAAGTTTGAAATTTCTTTGTCAGAACTTGAAGTTTCTCTTGTAGCTGTTCTTCTCCTCTCCTATCGTAAAGATTTGGATATTCATGCAGAAAGTGATGATTTTCGGCAGTTAAAACTTGCTTTAGAAGAATTCATCTGGTATTTTGAATCACAAATCCGAATGGAGATTGAGAACAAGGATGATTTGTTAAGAAATTTGATGATCCACTGTAAAGCCTTGTTATTTAGAAAGACTTACGGTATTTTTTCTAAAAATCCTCTAACAAAACAAATTCGATCCAAGTATGGAGAATTATTTTTAGTCACTAGAAAATCTGCGGAAATTTTAGAAGGAGCATGGTTTATTCGTCTAACAGACGATGATATTGCCTATTTGACGATTCATATTGGAGGATTTTTAAAGTATACACCATCGTCTCAAAAAAATATGAAAAAAGTTTATCTCGTTTGTGATGAAGGTGTTGCGGTTTCGAGACTTTTGCTGAAACAATGCAAACTTTATTTTCCAAATGAGCAAATTGGTACTGTATTTACAACAGAACAATTTAAGAGTGTGGAAGATATTGCACAAGTTGATGTAGTGATTACTACTAATGATGATTTGGATAGCAGATTTCCGATTTTAAGGGTTAATCCTATCCTTGAAGCAGAAGATATTTTGAAAATGCTAGACTATCTTAAACACAATATATTTCGTAATGAGAGCAAAAGTTTCAGTGAAAATCTTTCTAGTCTTATTTCGTCTTATATTGTAGACAGTAAGTTGGCTAGTAAGTTCCAAGAAGAGGTTCAAACACTTATAAATCAAGAAATAGTAGTTCAAGCTTTTTTGGAAGATATTTGAAGGACAGTCCAATGATGAACACAAACCTGTGTTTTTCTTGGTCTTTTTTAGTGTTTTGAAGGGTGGTATACTAATCTCAAAGATAACAATTATATCCAAAGGAGGCAACATATGCCAAACGTCAAAGAAATTACAAGAGAGTCATGGATTTTAGCTACTTTCCCAGAGTGGGGAACATGGTTGAACGAAGAAATCGAAGAAGAAGTCGTACCTGAAGGCAATTTTGCCATGTGGTGGCTAGGCAACTGTGGTACTTGGATTAAGACACCAGGTGGTGCTAACGTTGTCATGGACCTTTGGTCAAACCGTGGAAAATCAACCAAAAAAGTGAAAGATATGGTTCGTGGGCACCAAATGGCAAATATGGCAGGTGTTCGTAAGTTGCAACCAAACTTACGTGTTCAGCCGATGGTTATCGATCCATTTGCTATCAACGAACTAGATTATTACTTAGTTTCACACTTCCATAGTGATCATATCGACCCATACACAGCTGCAGCAATTCTCAACAATTCTAAGTTAGAGCATGTTAAGTTTATCGGTCCTTACCACTGTGGACGAATCTGGGAAGGATGGGGTGTTCCAAAAGAACGTATCATCGTTGTTAAACCAGGTGACACTATCGAATTAAAAGATATGAAGATTCATGCAGTAGAATCATTTGACCGTACTTGTTTGGTAACTCTCCCAGTGAACGGTGCTGATGAGACAGGCGGTGAACTTGCTGGCTTAACTGTTACAGATGAAGAAATGGCTCAAAAGGCTGTTAACTATATCTTTGAAACACCAGGTGGAACCATCTATCATGGTGCAGATTCTCACTTCTCAAACTATTTTGCAAAACATGGTAAAGACTTTAAAATTGATGTTGCTTTGAATAACTATGGTGAAAATCCGGTAGGTATCCAAGATAAAATGACATCTATCGACCTTCTTCGTATGGCAGAAAATCTGCGTACCAAAGTCATTATCCCAGTTCACTATGATATCTGGTCTAACTTCATGGCTTCCACTAATGAGATTCTAGAACTTTGGAAAATGAGAAAAGATCGCTTGCAATACGATTTCCATCCATTTATCTGGGAAGTCGGCGGTAAGTACACTTATCCTCAAGATCAACACTTAGTAGAATACCATCATCCACGTGGTTTTGATGATTGTTTTGAACAAGACTCTAACATTCAATTTAAAGCTTTGCTATAATATAAAAATATTCTTTGGAGGTTATCCGTATGTTGCATGATACGGATAATTTTCATATAATAGTAAAATAGAATGTGTGATACAATAATCACCTCAAATAGAAAGGAAATTCTATGTCAAATCTATCTGTTAATGCAATTCGTTTCCTAGGTATTGACGCCATTAATAAAGCCAACTCAGGTCACCCAGGTGTGGTTATGGGAGCGGCTCCGATGGCTTACAGCCTCTTTACAAAACAACTTCGTATCAATCCAGCTAAACCAAACTGGATCAACCGCGACCGCTTTATTCTTTCAGCAGGTCATGGTTCAATGCTTCTTTATGCCCTTCTTCACCTTTCTGGTTTTGAAGATGTTAGCATGGATGAGATTAAGAGCTTCCGTCAGTGGGGTTCAAAAACACCAGGTCACCCAGAATTTGGTCATACAGCAGGGATTGATGCTACAACAGGTCCTCTAGGGCAAGGTATTTCAACTGCCACTGGTTTTGCCCAGGCAGAACGTTTCTTGGCAGCTAAGTATAACCGTGAAGGCTACAATATCTTTGACCACTATACTTACGTTATCTGTGGAGATGGAGACTTGATGGAAGGTGTCTCAAGCGAGGCAGCTTCATACGCAGGTTTGCAAAACTAGACAAGTTGGTTGTTCTTTATGATTCAAATGACATCAACTTGGATGGTGAGACAAAAGATTCCTTTACAGAAAGTGTTCGTGACCGTTACAATGCCTACGGTTGGCATACTGCCTTGGTTGAAGATGGAACAGACTTGGAAGCAATCCATGCAGCTATCGAAACAGCTAAAGCTTCAGGCAAACCATCTTTGATTGAAGTGAAGACTGTTATTGGATACGGTTCTCCAAACAAACAAGGAACTAATGCTGTACACGGTGCTCCTCTCGGCGCAGATGAAACTGCAGCAACTCGTCAAGCCCTTGGTTGGGACTACGAACCATTTGAAATCCCAGAACAAGTATATGCTGATTTCAAAGAACATGTTGCAGACCGTGGTGCATCAGCTTATGAAGCATGGGCAAAACTAGTCGCAGATTACAAAGAAGCGCATCCAGAATTGGCTGCAGAATTGGAAGCAATTATCGAAGGGCGCGATCCAGTTGAAGTGACTCCAGCAGACTTCCCAGCCTTAGAAAATGGCTTCTCTCAAGCAACTCGTAACTCGAGTCAGGATGCCTTAAACGTTGTAGCGGCTAAGTTGCCAACTTTCCTAGGTGGATCAGCTGACCTAGCTCACTCAAACATGACTTATATCAAGACTGACGGACTTCAAGACGATGCCAATCGCTTGAACCGTAACATTCAGTTTGGTGTTCGTGAATTTGCCATGGGAACGATCTTGAACGGGATGGCCCTTCACGGTGGACTTCGTGTATACGGTGGAACTTTCTTCGTCTTCTCTGACTATGTGAAGGCAGCTGTCCGCTTGTCAGCTTTGCAAGGACTTCCTGTGACTTATGTCTTTACCCACGATTCAATCGCAGTTGGGGAAGACGGTCCAACTCATGAACCAGTTGAGCATTTAGCAGGTCTTCGTGCCATGCCAAATCTGAATGTTTTCCGTCCAGCAGATGCGCGTGAAACGCAAGCAGCTTGGTACCTTGCAGTGACAAGCGAAAAAACACCAACTGCCCTTGTCTTGACACGTCAAAACTTGACTGTTGAAGAAGGAACAGACTTCGACAAGGTTGCTAAAGGTGCTTATGTTGTCTATGAAAATGCAGCAGACTTTGATACCATCTTGATTGCGACAGGTTCAGAGGTTAATCTTGCTGTCTCAGCTGCCAAAGAATTGGCTAGTCAAGGCGCAAAAGTTCGTGTAGTCAGCATGCCATCTACAGATGTCTTTGATAAACAAGATGCAGCTTACAAGGAAGAAATTCTTCCAAATGCAGTTCGCCGTCGTGTTGCAGTCGAAATGGGTGCAAGTCAAAACTGGTACAAATATGTTGGACTAGATGGTGCTGTTCTCGGTATTGATACCTTTGGAGCCTCTGCCCCAGCACCAAAAGTATTGGCAGAATATGGCTTTACAGTTGAAAATCTTGTAAAAGTCGTTCAAAACTTGAAATAATCCTAAAAATCAGGGCGCAAGCTCTGGTTTTCTTATTAGAAAAGCAAGGTACAATCTTGTAAAAGTAGCTGAAATTTGATATAGTAGTCCTATGTAAAAGACAAAGGAGAAGAAAATGAATCCAAATTATACATTTTTAATTATGCTTGTAGCGATGTTGGGCTTGATGTTCTTTATGCAACGCTCTCAAAAGAAACAAGCACAAAAACGTATGGAAAGCTTAAATAAACTGCAAAAAGGCTATGAAGTGATTACAATCGGTGGACTTTACGGAACAGTCGATGAAGTAGATACTGAGAAGAGAACGATTGTTCTTGATGTAGATGGAGTTTACTTGACTTTTGAACTAGCTGCTATCAAGACCGTATTACCGCTGAAAGAAACAGCTTCACTAGAAGGCGCAATTGAAAAATAAGACGGGATTACTAACTCCCGTTTTTCTATAAAAGAAAGGAAATGGGATGAAAAAACTAGTCTTTGTCTGTCTGGGGAATATTTGCCGTAGTCCTATGGCTGAGTTTGTTATGAAATCAATGACAGATAATTATGAAATCCAAAGTCGAGCGACTTCTTCTTGGGAACATGGCAATCCGATTCATAAGGGAACTCAAGGGATTTTTCAACAGTATGAGATTCCTTATGATAAAGGCAAGACATCGCTTCAGATTAGTAAGGAAGATTTTGAAGCCTTTGATTATATTATCGGAATGGACGCTTCAAATGTTTCTGACCTACGTCAGATGTGTCCAGTAGACTGTCAAGATAAGATTTACTCATTTGCATCTGAAAGTGTTCCAGATCCTTGGTATACAGGAGATTTTGAGGAAACCTATCAGCGTGTTCAAGAGGGGTGTCAAGCATGGTTAGAACGTTTAGAGAAGGAGAGTGAAGATGGAAAATCTTAAGAATTTTTACGAAAAGTATCGTGTCTATCTGACTCGTCCACGTTTAGAGCTTTTGGCAGTAGTTACCATTGTTTTTTGTGCCGTACTCGTCTTTTTTCTAAATATTCCCGGAAAAGGCGTTCTAAAGCTTGATAATGGAACGATTGTTTACGACGGCAGTCTTGTACGTGGTAAAATGAATGGCCAAGGAACCATTACCTTCCAAAATGGGGACCAATATACAGGTGGTTTCAACAATGGAGCCTTCAACGGAAAAGGTACCTTTCAATCTAAAGAAGGCTGGACCTACGAAGGCGATTTTGTAAATGGTCAGGCTGAAGGAAAAGGAAAACTAACAACAGAACAAGAAGTTGTTTATGAAGGGACTTTTAAACAAGGCGTTTTTCAACAAAAATAAAGCCTCCTTATCAAAGGAGGTATTGTTATCATCTAAAAGTAAGCGCTTACTAGAAAATTTATCTCTTTCCAAGTTCCTCTTCCAATCAAGCTTGTGAAATAAAAAAATATTTGAAATTCATTTCACAAACTCTAAAGAAAAAACTTGATAAGTAAAGAAAATGAGAAAAATTCACAAACAATAAAAAATTCTTTGTGAAATGTTTATGAAACTGTTTACAAAGTTGAAATAATGCGTTATAATAAACTTGTGAAAAAATTAACAAAGGATATCGATCCTTGAAAGCTATGGAGGAAAATATGGCTGATAAAAAAACTGTGACACCAGAGGAAAAGAAACTCGCTGCTGAGAAGCATGTTGATGGATTGGTGCAAAAAGCTCTAGTTGCCCTTGAGGAAATGCGTAAACTCGACCAAGAACAGGTTGACTATATCGTAGCTAAAGCGTCAGTGGCAGCTTTGGATGCCCACGGAGAATTGGCTATACATGCCTATGAAGAAACAGGACGTGGTGTATTTGAAGATAAAGCAACTAAGAACTTGTTTGCTTGTGAACACGTAGTAAACAACATGCGTCACACTAAGACAGTTGGCGTTATCGAAGAAGACGATGTAACAGGTTTGACTCTTATCGCAGAACCAGTTGGTGTTGTCTGTGGTATCACTCCAACAACAAACCCAACATCAACAGCAATCTTCAAATCATTGATTTCATTGAAGACACGTAACCCAATCGTCTTTGCTTTCCATCCATCAGCACAAGAATCATCTGCTCATGCAGCTCGTATCGTTCGCGATGCAGCTATCGCAGCTGGAGCTCCTGAAAACTGCGTACAGTGGATCACTGAACCATCTATGGAAGCAACAAGTGCCCTTATGAACCACGAAGGTGTTGCAACAATCCTTGCAACAGGTGGTAATGCCATGGTTAAAGCTGCATACTCATGTGGTAAACCAGCTCTTGGGGTAGGTGCCGGAAACGTTCCAGCTTATGTTGAAAAATCAGCAAACATCCGTCAAGCAGCACACGATATCGTTATGTCTAAATCATTTGATAATGGTATGGTCTGTGCATCTGAACAAGCGGTTATCATTGATAAAGAAATTTATGATGAATTTGTAGCAGAGTTCAAATCTTATCATACTTACTTTGTAAACAAAAAAGAAAAAAGCACTTCTCGAAGAATTCTGCTTCGGCGTCAAAGCAAACAGTAAAAACTGTGCTGGTGCAAAATTGAACGCTGACATCGTTGGTAAACCAGCAACCTGGATTGCAGAACAAGCAGGATTTACAGTTCCAGAAGGAACAAACATTCTTGCTGCAGAATGTAAAGAAGTTGGCGAAAATGAGCCATTGACTCGTGAAAAATTATCACCAGTTATCGCAGTTTTGAAATCTGAAAGCCGTGAAGATGGTATTACTAAGGCTCGTCAAATGGTTGAATTTAACGGTCTTGGCCACTCAGCAGCTATCCACACAGCTGATGAAGAATTGACTAAAGAATTTGGTAAAGCTGTTAAAGCTATTCGTGTTATCTGTAACTCACCTTCTACTTTCGGTGGTATCGGGGACGTTTACAATGCCTTCTTGCCATCATTGACACTTGGATGTGGTTCTTACGGACGCAACTCAGTTGGGGATAACGTTAGTGCCATTAACCTCTTGAATATCAAAAAAGTCGGAAGACGGAGAAATAACATGCAATGGATGAAACTTCCTTCAAAAACATACTTTGAACGTGATTCAATTCAATACCTTCAAAAATGTCGTGACGTTGAACGTGTCATGATCGTTACTGACCATGCCATGGTAGAGCTTGGTTTCCTTGATCGTATCATCGAGCAACTTGATCTTCGTCGCAATAAGGTTGTTTACCAAATCTTTGCTGATGTAGAACCAGATCCAGATATCACAACTGTAAACCGTGGTACTGAGATTATGCGTGCCTTCAAACCAGATACAATCATTGCTCTTGGTGGTGGATCTCCAATGGATGCTGCTAAAGTAATGTGGCTCTTCTACGAACAACCAGAAGTGGACTTCCGTGACCTTGTTCAAAAATTCATGGATATCCGTAAACGTGCCTTCAAATTCCCATTACTTGGTAAGAAGACTAAATTCATCGCAATCCCAACAACATCTGGTACAGGATCTGAAGTAACACCATTTGCCGTTATCTCTGATAAAGCAAACAACCGCAAATACCCAATCGCTGACTACTCATTGACACCAACTGTGGCAATCGTAGACCCTGCCTTGGTATTGACAGTTCCTGGAGTTGTTGCTGCGGACACTGGTATGGACGTATTGACTCACGCGACTGAAGCTTACGTATCACAAATGGCTAGCGACTACACTGACGGACTTGCACTTCAAGCCATCAAGCTTGTATTCGAAAACCTTGAAAGCTCAGTTAAGAATGCAGACTTCCACTCACGCGAGAAAATGCATAACGCTTCAACAATCGCTGGTATGGCCTTTGCCAATGCCTTCCTAGGTATTTCTCACTCAATGGCTCATAAGATTGGTGCGCAATTCCACACAATTCACGGTCGTACAAATGCTATCTTGCTTCCATACGTCATCCGCTACAACGGTACACGTCCAGCTAAGACAGCAACATGGCCTAAGTACAACTACTACCGTGCAGACGAGAAATATCAAGATATCGCTCGTATGCTTGGACTTCCAGCTTCTACACCAGAAGAAGGGGTTGAATCTTTGCAAAGCTGTTTACGAACTCGGTGAGCGCGTAGGTATCCAAATGAACTTCAAAGCACAAGGTGTTGACGAAAAAGAATGGAAAGAACGTTCTCGTGAATTGGCCTTCCTTGCTTATGAAGATCAATGTTCGCCTGCAAACCCACGCCTTCCAATGGTTGACCATATGCAAGAAATCATCGAAGATTCTTACTATGGCTATAAAGAAAGACCAGGACGCCGTAAATAATTGTTATCAGCCTAGAGGCAGGGAATCCCTGTCTCTTTTTTGTAATTCTATTTGAAAAATGGTATAATCATCGCATATATTTATTTGAAAATCAAATCTTTTATAATCATGCGAGGGGCAAATGAACAAGATAAATGAGTTAGGGGATAAAGTGCGACTTTTAAGAGAGGAGAAAGGACTTAGTCGTCCAGTTTTTTGTGGGGATGAGTCTGAATTATCAGTGCGTCAGTTGGTGAGAATCGAAAAAGGAGAATTTCGACCGACTATAAAAACACTAGAATATATTGCAGATAGATTAGAAATTCCATCCTACGTCTTGATGCCAGATTATAAGGAACTGCCTAAACGCTACCAAGAATTAAAGTACTTTCTTTTACATCACCCTGACTATGGAGACAAGGAGTTGCAAGAACAAAAGGAAGAATATTTTGATGAGATTTTTGAGTGTTTTTATGATGACCTGCCCCGTGATGAGAAGATGATAGTGGACTGCCTTCAGGCAATAGATGCAGTGAGAGCGACTAGTAATTCTTTATACGGAAGTGGTGTGATTGAGGACAGTCTTCAAGACTTACTATCCAGAGATGTATATAAGGCTGAGGAATTGTTGAAATTGAGACTGTATTTTCTTTGTCAGTTAATGGATGGTTTAAACGAGGGTGAGATAAAAAAGTCTGAGCATGAAACTATTCTTTATTTTCATGACAAATTAAGTTCTCAGGTTGATAAGATAGAGTTCGATTGTTTGGACTTACTTAGAGACTCCTTGTTAGCTTCTTTAACTTGTATAGAGGTTATGGGGTTGCTTCATTATTTTAAGAGGGCAGTCGAGACCTTAAATAAAATAGGGCAAAAAACACGAGATTTTCAAAAACAACCGATTGTCTTGATGGTGGAGTGGAAATATTATATTCAGATGGATTATGATACAGCCAAACAAAAGTATGAAGAAGCAAAAATGATGGCAAGGATGTTTGGCAATGGGAAGTTACTCGTTAGTTTAGATAATGAATGGGCTGAGGATCTAGAAAGATATCGTTAAAGAGTTTATAGGAGTGACATTTCTGTCATTGGAGAAATGTCGCTTTTTTGTTACAATGAATTTTACTTGATATACATCCAGAAGCAAACTAGGCAATAGAGAGAAAACTCTAAGTAGTAGGCCCATAGGGGAAATCAGTGCTGATGTAGCTTGAAGGATTTTCTATCAGTATGGTGTATGACGATAACAGTTTTAAACAAGGGGGAAAGAATGTCTATTTTATCCATTAAAAATATTTCAAAGTTTTACACTTTGGACGGTAAACATCAAGAACAGGCTTTAAAGAATATTAACCTGCAGATTGCAAAAGGTAAAATTACAGCGATTTACGGTCCATCAGGCTGTGGCAAAACCAGCTTGCTAAACATCATCAGTGGTCTAGATAGACAATATGAAGGAGTTTTAGAATTTAAAGGGGAATCTCTCCGTGACTTATCAGAGATTGAACTAACTCAATTTCGTAAAAACAAGATTGGATTTGTGTTTCAAAACTTCAACCTCATTCCTCATCAATCTGTCTTGGACAATGTCAAGCTACCTCTCTATGTCAAAGATTTATCTGACAGGGAGATGACAATGATTGCAAAGGAGCAATTAAGTAGCTTAGGAATGGAGCCTTTTATGGCTAAAAATGTTAAACAGCTTTCTGGCGGGCAAAAGCAACGTGTAGCAATCGCGCGTGCCTTGGTAAATCAGCCTGATATGATTGTAGCAGATGAGCCAACGGGGTCACTGGATTCTCAATCTCAAGAAATGGTATTGGAAGTATTTAAAAATTTAGCCCAGACAGGGAAAACAGTATTGATTGTAACCCATAATCCAGAGGTTGCTGCATATGCAGATGTGATTATCAAAATGAAGGATGGTGAAGTCGTTGAAGAAGTCAAAAAATAAAGGATTATCATTGAAAAACAAATTCAAACTTTCTTTAAATAACTTTCTGGAAAGAAAGTGGCGTAACTTATTGATTGCGCTAGCAACCTCAATCGGTTTTGTAGGAGTCTTAATTTCTTTCGGCTTGGGAAATGCTTTGATTTCGATGATTGATGAAAATACGAATGGAGGTCAAATTCCTTCTCAAGTTCAGATTGCTTTAAACACAGAAAATGCTGGACGAGGCTTTTTGAACCAAGATGATAAGAACTATATCACGGATACAGTTGGCAAAGAAGCTATTAAATATTTGGAGAGTCCTTTTGGGATGACCATGTCAAATATTACTATAGATGGGCAAGAAATGGATCTGAGTCAAACGATGCCTTCTTATGCTCAAGTAGTGAGTCTCTATGAGGATACAAGTATTTCTGTTAGTAGTAATGAGGCGGACAAAGTATTAGCCGGTTCCCTCTATACTGATGCAAATGAACAGGGCTTGACGATTCCAAGCAGTTTACTAAAAAGTTGGAATGAACAGACAGGAAAAAATCTGACGGCTAGTGATATTATTGGCAAATCAGTCTCAGCAAGTATTGTGGAAAATGCTGCCGAAGCTAGCAAGACTGCTCAATTTCAAACGAAGATTGTGCGTGTAATCAATGATGAAGATGACATGGAGGACAGCAACAGTTTCATGCCGTCTAATCAAATGGAAACAATTTTGAAAGAAGCTGGATTTACAAAAGCTGTATCTTATTTTATCTTGGAACTTAAAGATCCATCACAGACAAAAGTGGTAACAGAAGAATTGCAGAAAAATAAGAAGTATACTGCTCTTTCTCAACAGAAGGTTCTTGATATTGTGATTACTTTTATTCGTGTTATTCAGGGATTGTTGATTGTGCTTTCATCACAAGCTATTGTGGTAGCAGCGGTCATGATTGGCATCATCATTTACATTAATATCATGCAACGTTCTAAGGAAATAGGTGTCATGAAGGCAGTTGGTTATCAAAATCGCGATGTCAAAGGAATTTTTATTTACGAGGCTATTTGGATTGTAGGAATCGCCTTGCTGCTGGCATTTTTGGTTGCACAAGGGGTGGGAAGTTTGGCGAATGCGGTTGTAAATCACTTTTACCCATCCATCACGAAGGTTTTTGAATTAAATCTTCTATCTATTTTAGGAACTCTAGCTTTTGCTCTATTACTTGGTTATGTCTCAGCCTACTTCCCAGCACGTAAAATTAGTAAAATGGATCCTGTAGAATCGCTACGATATGAATAGTAAGGAGGTTCTTGATTTATAGCCTGAAAAAGAAACTAACATAGAAAAACAAACGCCCGTACTTGCAATTCAACTCAAATAGTTATATAATAGGTTTGTTGAAAGGTGATTTGTAGTGATTCAAGTTACTCTTTTCACAATAAAAATTTCATGATTTTCATAAGGAGGAAATCACTAATGGTAGTTAAAGTTGGTATTAACGGTTTCGGACGTATCGGTCGTCTTGCTTTCCGCCGTATCCAAAACGTAGAAGGTGTTGAAGTTACTCGCATCAACGACCTTACAGATCCAGTTATGCTTGCACACTTGTTGAAATATGACACAACTCAAGGTCGTTTCGACGGAACTGTGGAAGTTAGAGAAGGTGGATTTGAAGTTAACGGTAAATTCATCCGTGTTTCTGCTGAACGTGATCCAGAACAAATCGACTGGGCTAACGATGGTGTAGAAATCGTTCTTGAAGCTACTGGTTTCTTTGCTAAGAAAGCAGCTGCTGAAAAACACTTGCACCCAGGTGGAGCTAAGAAAGTTGTTATTACTGCTCCTGGTGGAAACGACGTTAAAACAGTTGTATTCAACACTAACCACGATGTTCTTGACGGTACTGAAACAGTTATCTCAGGTGCTTCATGTACTACAAACTGCTTGGCTCCTATGGCTAAAGCTCTTCAAGACAACTTTGGTGTTGTTGAAGGATTGATGACTACTATCCACGCTTACACTGGTGACCAAATGATCCTTGACGGACCACACCGTGGTGGTGACCTTCGCCGTGCTCGCGCTGGTGCTGCAAACATCGTTCCTAACTCAACTGGTGCTGCAAAAGCTATCGGTCTTGTAATCCCAGAATTGAACGGTAAATTGGACGGATCTGCACAACGCGTTCCAACTCCAACTGGATCAGTTACTGAATTGGTAGCAGTTCTTGAAAAGAACGTTACTGTTGATGAAGTGAACGCAGCTATGAAAGCAGCTTCAAACGAATCATACGGTTACACAGAAGATCCAATCGTATCTTCAGATATCGTAGGTATGTCTTACGGTTCATTGTTTGACGCAACTCAAACTAAAGTTCTTGATGTTGACGGTAAACAATTGGTTAAAGTTGTATCATGGTACGACAACGAAATGTCATACACTGCACAACTTGTTCGTACTCTTGAATACTTCGCAAAAATCGCTAAATAATTCTTGAGTCGATAAAAAAGCAAGACCTCTGGTCTTGCTTTTTAAATATTTAAAAATGGATGACACAATCATCCATTCTTTTTTTATTTCTCTTTCGAAAGTATCTGAAAGGGCAGTGAAGCTTAATTTTTCTAATGTAAGTGGATGGGTAAAGGAAAGTCGAAAGGCATGAAGCATAAGTCGATTTGATTTTCCTTTACTATTAT
>CAKMPG010000222.1:0-3241 GCA_927911355.1 Streptococcus mitis
AGTAGAAAACCCTAGCAAGGAAAATATACCTGCGCCTCTAGCTAAACAAGCATGAACTTCCAAATACAGGAACCAAAAACGATCACAAACTCCTGTTTGCAGGAATTAGTCTCCTCGCCCTTCTAGGCCTCGGTTTCTTACTAAAAAACAAAAAAGAGAATTAAAACTAGCCCTCCTATTAGAAAAAATCCCCCCAAGCATTATAGCTCAGGGGGATTTAATTTTTTGTTAACAAATATTTGTCGTCCTAATTAAGCTTGATTAGGATTTTTTATTAAGCCTCTTTCATGGCAATGCATTCCCGTACTTTGGGTGCTACTTGCATTCCGAATAGTTCAATAGCTCTTAGAACTTGTTCATGAGGCATGGAACCAAGCGGTAGGTGCAACATAAAGCGGTCCAAACCTAAATCCTCAATCATGCGAATCAATTTTTCTACCACCTGATCTGGATTGCCCACAAACATGGTACCATTGGGTCCAACTTGCTCCAAATATTGTTCATAACGCAATTCCTGCCAGTGTGGACGGTCTTTGGAAATAGCATCCACTACTTGTTTGGTCGGATGGAAATAATCTTTCACCGCTTGCTCGCCATCCTCAGCAATCCAACCCCAAGAATGGGCTCCAACCTTTAGTTCATGACTGGCATGACCCGCTTCGCTCCCAATATCACGATAAGCCTGAATCAACTTTTTAAAATAACGCGGATTGCCACCAATAATGGCATAGACAATCGGTAGACCTGCCTGAGCAATCTTCACTGTTGATTCGACATGACCACCTGTCGCTATCCACAAGGGTAATTTGTCCTGAACTGGACGAGGATAAACTTCTTTGCCAGAGAGTGTTTGGGTCAATCGCCCTTTCCAGTCTAGTTTGGTCTTTTCATTGACTAATTGGAGCAAGGCCAATTTCTCATCAAAGAGGGCTTCGTAGTCTTTCAAATCATAGCCAAACAAGGGGAAAGATTCCGTGAAAGAACCCCTTCCAGCCATAATCTCCGCTCGGCCATTTGACAAAGCATCGATAGTGGCATATTGTTGGAACAAACGAATCGGATCCATACTTGAGAGAATGCTGACTGCACTGGTCAAACGAATTTTCTTGGTATTGACTGCCCCAGCTGCCAGGACAATCTCTGGCGCAGATACCGCAAAATCCGCTCGATGGTGCTCACCAATCCCATATACATCCAAACCAACCTTGTCAGCCAGTTCAATTTCTGCCACCAACTGGCGAATGCGTTCGGCATGACTGTAAGTTTGCCCAGTTCCTTCAAGCTCCGTTGTTTCCCCAAATGTTGAAATGCCCAATTCTACCACAGTGATTCTCCTTGTCTATTTCGGTCCTTCATTTTGAAAAATTATTCTAACACGAATCTTGAGTACAAGCAACCAATTTGCTCACAAGAAAAAGCCTAGATAACTAGACTTTTTTTAGCTTATTCTACTGTTACTGACTTAGCAAGGTTACGTGGTTTATCCACATCAAGGCCACGGTGTAGAGTTGCAAAGTAAGCGACCAATTGCGTTGGTACAACCATTGAAATTGGTGAGAGGTATGGATGTACAGTCGTAAGGACGATATCATCTGTCTCTTTAGCAACATTTTCTTCTGCGATAGTGAGGACTTTGGCACCACGGGCTGCCACCTCTTGGATATTTCCACGAGTATGGTTGGCAAGAACTGGATCTGACAAGAGAGCCAAGACAGGCGTTCCTTCTTCAATCAAGGCAATAGTTCCATGCTTAAGTTCTCCTGCTGCAAAGCCTTCACACTGGATGTAAGAAATCTCTTTAAGTTTGAGACTTGCTTCCATGGCTACATAGTAATCTTGACCACGTCCGATATAAAAGGCGTTACGAGTTGTTTCAAGGAGCTCACGAACCTTGGCTTCGATGGTTTCTTTCTCTGAAAGAGCTGATTCGATAGACTGAGCTACAATTGACAATTCATGCACCAAATCAAAGGCTTGCGCTTTGGCATTACCATTTGCTTCTCCTACTGCTTTTGCCAGGAAGGCAAGGGCTGCTATTTGTGCTGTATAGGCTTTAGTTGATGCCACGGCAATTTCAGGTCCTGCATGAAGGAGCATGGTATGGTTGGCTTCACGAGAAAGAGTTGAACCTGGGACGTTTGTCACTGTCAAGCTTGGGATTCCCATTTCATTAGCCTTAACCAAAACCTGACGGCTATCCGCTGTTTCACCAGACTGGCTGATAAAGATGAAGAGTGGTTTCTTGCTGAGAAGTGGCATGCCGTAGCCCCACTCAGATGAAATTCCAAGTTCAACTGGCGTATCTGTCAATTCTTCCAACATCTTCTTAGAAGCAAATCCTGCGTGGTAAGATGTTCCAGCTGCAAGAATGTAGATGCGGTCTGCGTCTTGAACAGCCTTGATGATAGCTGGGTCAACGACTACTTGACCAGACTCATCTGTGTAGGCTTGGATGAGTTTACGCATAACCGTTGGTTGCTCATCAATTTCTTTAAGCATGTAGTAAGGGTAAGTTCCCTTACCGATATCTGACAAATCAAGCTCAGCTGTGTAGCTAGCACGCTCATGACTATTACCATCATAGTCTTGAACTTCGACACTATCAGCCTTAACAATTACCAATTCTTGGTCATGGATTTCCATGTATTGGTTGGTTTCACGAATCATAGCCATAGCATCTGAGCAGACCATGTTATAACCTTCACCAAGACCAATCAAGAGTGGTGATTTATTCTTAGCCACATAGATGACTTCAGGAGCTTGTGAGTCAACCAAGGCAAAGGCATAAGAACCACGGATGATGTGAAGAGCTTTTTTGAAGGCTTCAAGAACTGACAAACCATCTTCCTCTGCAAATTTCCCAATCAAGTGAACAGCGATTTCTGTATCTGTTTGCCCTTTGAAGTGGTGCCCCGCAAGGTATTCTTCCTTGATTTCAAGGTAGTTTTCAATCACCCCATTGTGAACCCAAGACAAAACGTTCTGTCTCAGAGCGGTGTGGGTGAGCATTGTCCTCAGTTGGTTTCCCGTGAGTTGCCCAACGAGTATGTCCGATACCAGTTGTTCCCTCCACACCAGCTGTCTTGGCAGACAATTCTGCATACGACCAACAGCCTTCACCAAATGGTTCTCAGCACCACCTAGGACAAAAATCCCCGCAGAATCATAACCACGGTATTCGAGCTTTTCAAGCCCTTGAATCAAAATATCAGTTGCATTTGTGTTTCCAACAACACCAACA
>CAKMPG010000223.1:0-4105 GCA_927911355.1 Streptococcus mitis
ATTTTTTTCTAAATCTTATCTTCTAAAAAAATGGGGGTTCCAATAAAATACACTACGTAACAATAGACCTGTAATTAGACCCCCCTTGATAACTTTCCTTACTACCACCAACCAGCAAGGCTAAGTCGCTTTCCTTTAATACTTTAATAGTATACTTGTCATTCATCGCTTATCCTCCTAAAACCTAAACCTCTACGAAATCCAATGTACCAATCTGCAAGGGTCTTTCGTCCAATTTTTCTCCACCTTGAATATCGGTCAATTCTTCCGAAGTTAGCTCAATAAATCCGTAATAATGTTCTTTCATTTATTTTTATTCCTTTCCTTTTCTTCTCGCTTATATTTTTGAGAAGTGATTTAAAATAAACAGGTAAATTTCATTTATTTTAAATACCATTTGATAAACCATGGCAATAAGATTGGTAAATACATCGCGTAGACTCCTTTCTTTTTCCTCTTACTTATCTATTCGAAAAAGAAGTCAAAAATAAGAATATCAGAAAATTTTCCGACATTCTTATTGATAAACTCATCCAAGTCTAACAGATATTAGACATTGAGATGTTTTTTTAGGGTTCTTCTGGCTGTTCGTGATACGGGGAAATGCAAGCCTTCTAACAAGGTCACTTCTGTGGCAGTCATCTCTTCAATTGCCTGTAAACTGACTAAAGTATTGCGATTGGCATAGACAAAGTAATCTTTTTCAGCCTTGGCAGCGATATCCTTGAGACTGCCATAAATGGTCTTGATAGAATGATTGGCATAATAAACCTTGATACGGTGGGATTCCACTGAGGTTTCAAAGGCTAAAATTTCATGGTAGGGCAGAGTAAAGCCACGTCTTCCCTCAAAACTATAGGTGAAGAGACGCATATTTTCCCTCTTGTCCACTGCCAGTACATAGTCCAGACAGCGCTCCAACTGATGACGGTAATCTTCCTCTGGCTGATCCTTGGAAATAAAATCTAAGGCAGACAAGTGATAGCGAAAAGCTAGAGGCAAGGCCTCCGAGTGAGTGGACACAAAGACAATGCTTGTAAAGGGATCTCGCTCCCGAACCTGTTGAGCAACCTGAAAGCCCCGTTCACGCTCTCCATCAATCTCTAAATCTAATAAATAGAGCTGATAATGGTCAAAATACTGAGAATACTTTTCAACGTCCCCATAGTTTTTGGCAATATCAATTTCCAATCTTAAATTGCGAGAGCGACCAATATCTAGTAAAGTCTGCTCTATCCGTCCTTGCTGGACTCTATCGTCTTCCAAAACTAAAATTCTCATTCCTCTCCCCCTCGTTTCTCATCCTTAAATGGCAATTCTAAATCTTGTCTAAAAGTCGTCTCTCCTAGCTGGGTATCTAAGTTTAAATCATAATGAAAAACCATATCCTCCAAGGTCGCTAAGCCCAGTCCACTGTGGTTACCCTTGGTCGAATACCCCTTTTGACTGAGAATGCTGGGATTCAGTTCTTCTTTCTTACGAGTGTTTTCAATGATAAAACGGACACTTCTATCACCTGCCAACAAAGCAACCCGAATCTGCGGATTTTCAGCCTCACTGGCTGCTTCCAAGGCATTTGTCGTAAGGATAGAGAGGATCCGAATAGCCTCCAACATCGGCAATGCCAGCTCTTCGACAACCCCCACCGTCTCCAAACTAAAATGAATTCCCTGATTATCTGCCACAATCATGGCTTTTGCCAAGGTATTGCGAATGGCTATATCATGGATATTGTGGAGATTAAAAGCTGTGTAATCTGCCTTCCTCAGCTTTTCATTTGTCTTTAGAAAGACATCTTGATAAATGGTAGACACCTCAGCCATATCTTGATTCGCTATGGCAGGCTCCATACTGGCGACAATTCCTGCAAAATCATGACGAAAACCTCGAACCTCATCATAGAGATGACCCAGCTTGTCCACCATTCCTTGCAAGGAACGATTTTCATCTTCCTGTCTCTGAATGGTCTGCTCATCACGATAAACCTGCTCCAAATGCTTGATGTAAAAAAGCCAAGAGAAAAAGAGAATGAAAATCAGAAGAGAAATGGTCGTGTCAAAACGAACGTAGAAAGGATTACATCCCCCAGACATGATGGATGAAAACAGTCTGAAACCAAACAATAAGGATAAAATCCACATACTTTTCATCACTAACGATCGAAATTTATCTAAAATAATATATTGAAATCAATTCCCCATCGTCTTAAAATGACAACAGACAAAAACAACGAAATCAAACTAAATACAGAATTAAATCCACTATGCAAAAAATCAGATAGTTCAGAGTAGTCAAATATCAATCGTATTATAAATGTCAAAACCAAATATCGAATACTTTGATAAAACACAAATAGATAAAGTGCAAGAAAGAGAGCTTCCTTCTTCTTTTTCTTTAACACAATCCAAAATATTATATAAAAGAATAATAAATTGGCAACATGCGAGAAACTCGGAAAACGAAGGTAGCAAATAGCTTAAAAACTACCAAAAGAAATATAGAACGTTTGTCATAAAATGCTTTAGAGAGTTGACTACCTAGATAAATCGGAGGAGCTAAAATATTGATTAAAATCAATATAAACACTAAAAATTCAAGTAATATAATCATAAATCCGTTTAATTAACCCATTAGTAGCAAAACACTAGCTTTGCTTTGGGAATAGATATCACCAACTGTAAATATCTTCAAATTGTTCCAATTCTACAAATGTATTTTTCATTTTCATGACAAACTCCTTTTCATAATTTTATATCCTCTCTATCCCCTTATAAATCTACAAAAGGCCCTAGTTTCTTTTAAATACAAGAAATCTAAAGCCTCTTGAAAATGATTTGCACGTTTTATTTTTTATATTCGTTGTGAAGATTGCTTATCTATTTATTTTACCACAAGAACCTTGTAATATTCATACTTATTTGGCTGTGTAATCTTAATTTTTTTGACCATAGAAACCATCGAATTTCTTTGTCAAAATAATCTGAAAATCTTGATGGCAAGCGTTTCATCTTAAGAACCTCACCAGATTGGTCTGCATATACAAGTAAGTGATGGAGGGTTGTAGCCATACCATCATCAATCAGTACAAAGTAACCTGTTTTGAGCTTACCTTGTCCATTATCTAAATAGTATAGTTTATTGTTATTGATTGTAAAGTTAGTAGATGGAAGTCTAAGTCGTACACCTGGGTCTTCTAGATAAAGATCATTGCCGACTTTTTTGATTTCTGATCTAGTTGTCATCTCTGGAAGTGGTAATACTCTACGACCATCTGCTCCAAAGTAATATCGACCTGGTAGGTTTTGGAAATTACGAATAACAGCTTTAGGATCAATTTCTTGTCCTTCTTCTTTATTATCCACTAAAGCTAAGGTAGTATTTGCAACCTCATCCCCATATTTGTCGGAAAACTTCTTGAACTCAGGTTTGATATACCAAGTGTTTTTATCCACGATAACATCAGTAAAGTTATTTCCGTCAAATTTTGCTGTAATCAGATATTCATATCCATCGCCTAAACGAACAATGTCACCATGTTTATAAGGGCTATTTTGTAAAGTGAACATATGGCCATCCTTGCTGAGAATATAGCCTGTGCCATCACTAGAATTTATAACTCTATCAGAGGCCATTGCACCTGATTGTTCAAAATAATACCAATTACCATCTATGAACACCCAACCTGTCATCATAGAACCACTAAAATGAAGATAGTACCAAGTAGACCCTTCTTTGTACCAACCAGTGCGCATAGCGCCACTATCTGCGAGTGAATACCATGTATTGCCTTCCTTGTACCAGCCAGTACGCATAGCCCCACTATCTGCGAGCAAATACCAAGTGTTACCGTCTTTGAGCCAACCTGTCTGCATTTTTCCAGAACCGTCAAAGTGGTACCAAGAACCAGCATTTTGTACCCATTTATTTTTAGCAAGACTGCCATCTTGAGAAAGATTCCAGTCAGCGCCATTTTTAACCCAAGTATCTGCAGCCTGTGCTTGATTGATAGACAATAGTAGACCAGCACCTGCAAGCAAACCAAGTGTAAGTAATTTAGATTTTTTCATAGACCATTTCCTCCTATTCTATAGCGAAATGAACATGA
>CAKMPG010000224.1:0-3412 GCA_927911355.1 Streptococcus mitis
TGTTTTAATAACAAGCTTTTAGAATTTTTAATTATTAGAATATAAAGATTGCATGGAATAACTTTTATTCTATTTAATATATTTTGTTGTTACAATTTACAAAACGATTTTCGCTGCAAACCAATTTTGTAAAAGAAAAAGAGAGAATCGTTCTAATTCTCCCTGATACACTAACTCTTCTTAATCAACATATGTATCTTCATTCTTATTTAGAAAGGCATACGGTAAACCAATCAGAAGACCTCCACCTATAAAGTTAGCAATAAAGGTTATACCCCAATGTCGAAGGATATTTGGAAGACCAAAGTGAGGTACTTGATCAGCAATCATGCTGAATTTCATAATACTAAAAGAAGCAAAATTGGCAGCGATGTGCTCATTGGACAAGAAGACAAACATGGAAATAGCTGATAAAATGATCCATAGTTTGGCAGCACCGTCTTTGACTAATATAGATGAAAGAATAGCAATATTTACAAATACATTGGCAAGAATTCCCTCAAGCAGGACTAAATCACTTGGACGTGCCAATTTCTTGGCTACAAGCTTAGGAAGGAAGCTATCATGGGTCAAATGCGAAAAGGCTGACGAGTTGGCAAAGGCCCATCCAGCCACCAAAGCACCAATGAGATTAAACAAAGTACAATAAAGTAAAATAATAATTGCCTTTTTCCAATCAATTTTTTTCAAAAATGCACCTGCTGTTAAATACATCATATTGGAAGTTACCAATTCCGCATTTAGGAAGACAATATAAACCAGCCCCCAAGCAAAAACAAATGGGAACAGGAAATACCCACTACTTGGAACAATACTATTAAGTAAATCTGCACCAATAGCACCAGCAGCTGTACTGAAGGTTAAAAAAGCACCTGCAAACATAGAACGAATCGCATACTTTAACTTACTTTGCTTGAAAAGACTTTCTTTCTTGTGGCAATAATAATCAATCTTCGAAATAAACTCTGACGAACTCATAAACGTCTCCTATTTTTTTATATTTAGTATTATAACAAAAAATATTAAAATAGGTAATTGTTTTTGAAAAATGCTAGTATTTGTATTGATTTATCATTACTTAACATGCTTATAAAGCAATATAAAAAGAACCAGTAAAATAAAATGTTTACTGATTCTTTTAACTATTAATAGCGTTGTTTATATGGTTGATTGAAAGCTGTTAGAATTTCTTCAGGGGTTTGTGAATAGTCTTTTGTATCTTTCAGGTCACCTTTTACGATAATACGTTCTGTCGCATCATAGTCAACACAGGTTACAAGTGTGATTTCATCAACTCCGGTACGGTCATCAATCTCATCAACGCGATCTGGAGTCACATGCTTCACTTCACGGATTTCATAGGTATAAACTTTATCCTTATCAGTAAGATAAATTTTCATCCCATTTTTAGCGCGTGATAATGGAGAAAAGAGCATTTGGCTGGCGTTTTCCGCCGTGAAGATGTGATGGCTCGCAAGGGTATAGTTTCCTTTCCCCATCACTTGATCACGCTTCATTGTACCGGCTCCATAGAAGAGATTGACATTATCAAGCCCTTTAAAAATAGGCAAGTTAATTTCTACCTCAGGGACAGCAATTCCACCGATAACTGGCAATTTTTGCGAATCCCATTGTGAGGACAAGACAGCTTCTGACGAGATGGCTTTTACGGAATCAAAGTCAAAATTCCCTTCTGTATCTTGATTTTCTTCCAATTTTTCTTTTGATACCTGGCTGACTTGGTATTTATTGGTATTCCAAACCATGAACATATCACGAATTTTTGAATTGAAAATCAAAGCTATTGACAAGATGATTAAGAATCCTGCCAAGATATTGATTAGTAAATTTTTACGGTTTGTTTTCTTTTTATTCTTTTTATGAGACATTATGCTTCACCTTCTGTTTCGTTTTCTGTCCCAACTTCTTCTTTTTCTTCAGCTGCAACCGTAGTAAAGGTTACAATTTTAGCATCTTGATCTAGGCGCATCACTTTAACTCCCATAGTTGAGCGACCTGTTTGTGAAATATTGGCAACATTGGTTCGAATCATGACACCAGTATCAGTGATAATCATCAAATCTTCATCGCCTTTTACTGTCATAAGACCAGCAAGGGAACCATTCTTTTCCGTAATTTTAGCAGTTTGCATCCCTTTACCACCACGACCTTTAGTTGGATATTCGGTCGCAACTGTGCGCTTACCATAGCCCTTTTCTGTGATGATAAGAACCTCGTCCTGGTCTGTAATCACACTAGCACCAACAACTGTGTCTCCGTCACGAAGGTTAACACCTTTCACACCAGTGGCGATACGACTCATACCACGAACGGCTGATTGATTAAAGCGAACTGAATAACCAAACTTTGTACCAATGATAATATCCGTGTCCTCTTCTGTCAGCAAGACATTAATCAACTCATCTTCATCCTTGAGGTTCAAAGCCTTGAGTCCATTCTGACGAATATTAGCAAATTCCTTAACGCTGGTTCTCTTCACAATACCATGACGAGTTGTGAAGAAAAGATAAGCATCATCGCTACGTTCAGACTCAACATTGATGATGGTCTGGATACTTTCACCTTCATCTAATTTCAAAAGATTGATGATTGGCAAGCCCTTAGCTGTACGACCATACTCAGGAATTTCATAGCCTTTCAGGCGATAGACACGTCCTTTATTTGTAAAGAAGAGTAGGTGATCATGGGTGCTGGTTGACACTAACTCACGAACAAAATCGTCATCCTTAACGCCTGTCCCTTGGACACCACGACCACCACGTTTTTGAGCAGTGAATTCTCCTTGATCCAAACGTTTGATGTAGCCTTTGTTAGAAAGTGTAATTAAGACATCCGATTCTTCAATCAAATCTTCATCTTCAAGAGTCAAGACTTCTCCCACCATCAACTCTGTACGACGATTATCTCCAAACTTACGCTTAACTTCATCCAATTCATCTTTAATGATTTGAGAAACACGTTCAGGCTTAGCTAGAATATCTGCTAAATCTGCAATCAGAGCCAAGAGGTCATCATACTCAGACTGAATCTTATCGCGTTCCAAACCTGTCAAACGACGAAGACGCATATCAAGAATGGCTTGACTTTGACGTTCAGAAAGCTTAAACTTGCTCATCTAACTCAGCTTGTGCTTCCGCATCCGTTTCACTAGCACGGATGATACGAATCACTTCATCGATATGGTCTAGCGCAATCAAGAGACCTTCTAAGATATGAGCAAGTTTAAGCTTTCTGAACGTCAAAGTCAAGCCATTCTTGATATGCGTCTTCGTCGTTTACAGGTTTGGAACGCGATAAGATTCAGTCTGAGTATGATGACCTCTTGGCTCTGATTGCAGATTTAGCAGATATTCTAGCTAAGCCTTGAACGTGTTTTCTCAAATCATTAAAA
>CAKMPG010000225.1:0-3679 GCA_927911355.1 Streptococcus mitis
TTTCAAACGTTGCATTGCCATCTTGTCAGTAGACAAGTCAATACCGTTTTCTTTCTTGAATTCTGCTACCAAGTGGTCAATGATTTTTTGGTCAAAGTCGTCACCACCAAGTTTGTTGTCCCCTGCAGTTGACAATACGTCGAAGACACCGTCACCCAATTCAAGGATAGATACGTCGAATGTACCACCACCAAGGTCAAATACCAAGATTTTTTCTTCTTTGTCAGTCTTGTCCAAACCGTAAGCAAGGGCTGCTGCTGTTGGTTCGTTGACGATACGTTCTACTTCAAGACCAGCGATTTTACCAGCGTCTTTGGTTGCTTGACGTTGAGCATCGTTGAAGTAAGCTGGAACTGTGATAACTGCTTTGGTTACTTTTTCACCAAGGTAATCTTCAGCGTAGCTTTTCAAGTATTGAAGAATCATAGCTGAGATTTCTTGTGGAGTGTATTCTTTTCCATTAGCAGAAACTTTTTCAGAAGTTCCCATTTAGATTTGATAGAGATGACTGTATCTGGGTTGTGACTGCTTGACGTTTTGCAGCGTCACCAACGATGATTTCTCCGTTTTTGAATGAGACTACAGATGGAGTTGTGCGGTTGCCTTCTGGGTTTGCGATGATTTTGCTTTCAGTTCCTTCAAGAACTGCAACCGCTGAGTTTGTTGTACCTAAGTCAATACCGATAATTTTAGACATGTGTTTTTCTCCTTGTTATTTTAATTCTAATTTTGATTTTTTTGATATTCCCCTTAAGTGGTGGGGACGTGAGCAACTCCCTACGGGATTTCATCACTTATTTTTGAGCCTATTGTCTCAAAAATCCCCTGTTTCAGTAGCAAAAGCTACTGAAACTTTCACCACGGCGTGCAATATCTTCCTTGCAAGCCTCCGGCTTGCTTTTTATCTTTCTTTCATAGTTTAGTGTCGTTTCGGACAAGTTTTTAAGATTTCTAGCTTAGCTATAAACTACTACCATGGCTGGGCGTAGGATGCGGTCATGGAGCTTGTAGCCTTTTTGGAAGACTTGGGCGATGGTATCTGCTGGGTGGTCATCGTCTGCTGGGAGAGTTTGGATGGCCATATGGTAGTTATGGTCAAATTCACCGTCAGCTGCGATTTCTTCGATTCCTTCTTCTTTCAAAGCGTGAATCAAGCTTTCTTGCACCATTTCCAAGCCCTTCTTCACATCATCTGTCAACCCTTCGACGGCAAGGGCACGTTCGAGGTTGTCGAGTGATGGCAAGATTGCTTTCGCCAAATCTTGGCTGCGATAGCGTTGCAAGTTTTGACGCTCTTCATTGGCACGGCGTTGGATATTTTGCATTTCTGCATGAGCGCGAAGGTATTTATTTTCGAACTCATCCGCACGTTCATTTGCCAAGTCCAATTCAGACTTCTCAGGAGTTGTTTCTTCTACCGTTTCCACAACTTCCTCTTCTTGAACTTCTTCTACTTCTTCATTTTTTATATCTTGGGCCATTTTCGCCTCCTTTAATGATTTCAATCTTAATGTACTTCGTAATGATTACTGCTGAGGTAGCGGTAAAAATCTGTCAACTTCATGGTCAAAACACGGTTGACTACGTTGACTTGGTTGATTAGCTGCTGATAATCCAGATTAACAGGACCGATAATTGCTAGAATTCCAACTCCCCGATAAGGAATGAGAAACTTGCTACTAATCACCGCTAGGTCGGCTAGACAGGACTCTTGACTGTCTGCAACACGAACGTTTTGCATCTGATCTTCACGCAGACCCTCACGAATCTCCAGAGCCACCTTTTGCGGTTGGTCAAAGAACTGATAAGCTGCCAGATTGGCAAAATTCAAGAGATTGACTTTGCCCGCCACCACAATGTTTTCGTTGAACATTTCCTTAAAGATATGTTCAAAGAGATCGATAACATTGTCCGTTGTTGTAAAGTAACGCTGGATAATCTGCGGAATCTCCGTCCGAATCTTGTAGTGAATATCTAGAACGGTGTGGCCGAGGAAACGTTCCTGAATGATGCTCTTCAGCTTCAGCAAATCCTCCTGCAAAAAGTTCCTTGGAATCAGAAACTGACTGGTAACCGTTCGAGACTCGTCTAGGGTGAATACCGCCAAGGCTGTATGTTGCCCCAAAACAACGATATCAAAGGCTGTCAAACGTTGCCTGCTCGGCTCAACATCCAGTGCTACTACCGTACAGCCACTCAAGTCTGTCAGCAGGTTAGCAGCCTCTTGCAGAATATCCTCCAATTTGAAGAATTCCTGATCAAAGGCTTTGACAATCTCATATACCTCATTTTCAGCTAGTCGGTCAAAATCCAGTGAGTGTTTCACATAGTACTGAAAACCAGCAACACTTGGCATCCGACCACTTGAAGTATGGGCCTTCTCAAGCAACCCTTGCTTTTCTAGAGCCGCCATGTCATTACGAATGGTTGCACTGCTAGAGTTAATAGACTCTTGCAAGGCTTTGGATCCGACAGGTTCGTGCGTTTTGGTAAAGATGTCAATAATCAGATTTAAAATATCCTGCTGACGCTCTGTAACCACCTCATCACTCCTCTCTGTCTGATCGATTAGCACTCGATACACTCAAGTGCTAACTTATGATTCTATTATACACCCTTAAAAGAGAATGTCAAGACAAAAACTCAAAAAATTAGCACTCTTTTGCCAAGAGTGCTAAAAATCAGTCTAAAGACCTAGAACCTTACTGTTTATCTACTCGGTATGCCCTTTTAAGCCTTAAATAGCCATGAATTAAATAAGAAATCATAAAGGCATATAGAGCAAAAATGACAAAGAAAGATTGCGACAGTTCTTCTCGAAACAAACTCATACAAACAACAAGACCACCTAAGAAAGTAGCTGCACATGAACGAAATCTATATCGCATAACTTCCCATCTGAGCCCCTTACTCATATAGACTTGATCCTCTGGAAGTATATTAGAAGCCGGTTTACGAAAAATTGAATAAAAACCTCTTTCTATCAATTCCCAACCTCTATTTCTAAAATCTTGCAGTTCATGCTTATATTTTTTAAGAAATTTAGAATCATAGATACGGTAGATGACATCGTCTGGTTGACATTGGTCAAAATAGAACAAACCAAAACGACTCGTTCTATATCTCCAACCCTTCAAATGCATCTCATGTAAATATTCTTCTTCCTTGTCCAAATCAACAATGGTGAAAATCCGAAATTCTACTCTGCTATTCATTGTCTTACCCCAAAATTAGAAAACATGCCTGGTTTTATTTATTAGATAATTCTTTCCACTTTTGACTCAATCTCCAAAAAATATAAGAAATCTGAGTCGCATGGACTATCAATAAAACACCATCTATTATAACAATCAAAAACATTTCCCAACTGAAAGAACTACCTCCAGTGACAAATTTTGAGAAAACCGGTAGTAGAGCTAAAAAGAGAAGCAAAATAGGAAACATCCGCCTCGTTAAAAATCCGTTTGACCATAGCTAACTTCCCGGCCACGTCATTATAAATTTCAAACTCGGCATCCGACTCAATTCCAGAACGAAGCTTTCTAAAGTAGGAAAACCCCATTAAAGTCTGTAATATGCTCCCAGCCACAGTCTTTAAATAATTGTAAAATAGGAGGCTCTCTCTGATTTTTTCATAGGATAAAAGTCCAACTGATAAGACACCTGCTCTGGTTGGCAC
>CAKMPG010000226.1:0-4682 GCA_927911355.1 Streptococcus mitis
ACCTTGGTAATCAAGGTTTTCACGATAATGTAGCCGTAAGTGGTCATTTCTTCTGCTACTTGGTGTTGAACCTCAAGGGCAATCTCGTCTTTTTTCTCAAACAGTTCATCCAAGGTTAATTTTGGAACAGAAGAGCGAAGAGCGTCTTCAATATAAGATTTAATCTGAGATTCTGGACGCATAAGTTTATAGTAGGCATCAGTCACGCTCTGCTCATTGACACGGTACTGAGTCGCCACATTCATCATAACGAACACATTATCCTTGGTCTTGGTCTCAACCACAATATCGCTTTGCAACAAGCGCAACTGAATCCGTGCTGCAATCGAGTCAATTCCAAAGGCAAGCGAATATGAATACCGCTATTGGCAACCTTTTGGTATTTCCCAAAGCGTTCAATAATCGCCACCGACTGTTGACGAACCACATAAACTGTACTCAGTGTGACTATCACCAATAGGAGCACACAAACCACCACAAAAATCATCAAAAATGTTGCCATTATCGTGACCTCCATCATTATTTTTCCTGTATTATAGCACATTTAAAGAAGGCTGTGCAGTTTTTACTGCGATTTTTCCTGAAATGTCAATAATTAGAGGTGAATTGTCACATTGTCGTCTAATACCTAACTAAAACAACTCTTTATAAAATGCAATCGTTTCTTCTAAGGTTGGCATAAATGGATTTCCTGGTGCGCAGGCATCAATCAAGGCATTCTTAGAAAGGTATTCAAAGTCAAAGTCTTTTTCTTCAATACCAAGCTCAGTCAGTTTCTTAGGAATACCTACGGTTTCAGACAGTTTCTCAATCTCAGCAATTGCATAATCAGCACACTCTTCATCTGATTTACTTTCCACATAAAGTCCCAAGGCCTTGGCAACATTACGGAAAGCTTCTGGTACACGTTTAGCATTTTCACGTTCTATAACTGGTAGCAACATGGCACAGCAAACACCGTGTGGCAAATTATATACTGCGCCGAGTTGGTGAGCCATTGAGTGAACATAACCAAGACCTGCATTGTTAAAGCTCATACCCCCAAGGAAGATGGCATTGACCATACCTTCACGCGCTTCAATGTCATGTCCGTTTGCCACTGCACGAGGAAGGTATTCCTTGATAAGCTCAATAGCTCCGATAGAGAGTTTCTTAGTCACATCATAAGCACCAGGTGTTACCAAAGCTTCAACAGCGTGAGTCAAAGCATCCATACCTGTCGCTGCAGTCAAGCCTTTAGGCTTAGAGAGCATCAATTCAGGATCATTAACAGAAATCAAGGCAAGGCTATTCTTGTCAACCATTACCATCTTAACCTTGCGTTCTTCGTCCGTAATCACATAGTTAATAGTGATTTCTGCAGAAGTTCCTGCAGTTGTATTGATAGCTACGACTGGTAAGCCTTTTTGAGCAGACTTATGAAGCCCCTCATAATCCTGTGGTTTTCCACCATTTGTAGCTATGATAGAGATACAACTAGCTGCATCCTGTGGAGACCCACCACCAAGACTGATGATAAAATCACATCCATGTTCTTCCAAAGCAGCTACCCCATCTGTGACATTCTTACAAGTAGGGTTTGGCTCTACATCGCTAAAGATGACATATTCGATCCCTTCTGTATCTAGCGGTTTTAAAACCTTAGGCAAAATGTCACTACCTTCAATGAACTTATCTGTCACCAAAAGTGCCTTTTTATAGCCAAGTTCCTTGATATAAGGACCTACTTCATTTACAACACCTTTACCAATAAGGTTGACTGCCGGAACGTAAAATGTTGCCATATAATTTTCCTCCTGCGCCTTCGCGCTATATATTTAACATCATTATATTACTTTTTGTATTCGTTTTCAAATATTTGTGAAATGTTTAACAAATGTTTTTTAAAGGAGTGAAATTTGATGATTATTTATAGGCCACTATTTCAAAAACCGACCAGCTCTTATGAGCTAGTCGGTTTCTCATCAATGCGCTAACATTTCTTGGGCGATTTCTTGGCCAGATAGGTTATCTGGGTAATAGGTTGGCCAGTTATCCATTTCTTCAAAGAGAGCTTCTTGGCTTGTGCCTCCAAAGAAGATATGGAAATGTTCTGCCTTAACTGGGGCAATATTGTGATCACTAAACTGAACATACTTAAACTGTCCAGCGTCAGCATCTGTGGCTTCAAAGAGGAAGCGCACGCCACGATTGCCTTTCTTGTAAGTCAAGATTTTCTTGCCAACATACTTGTAGGTGAATTTCTTGCTTTGTCCACCTTGAACAAATTCCATAGTATTATCAGTAATGTTGATCTTAGTGACATCTGTCTGATAGCCTTTTGTATAGTAGGCCTTGTACTCAGCCTGGGTCATCTTACCAGTCAACTTAGCCTTGTAGTCAAAGACTTGGTCAAAAGTACCATCTTCAAGGAAAGGATAAACTGATTGCCAGTTACCGACATAGTCACTCAAGGTGCGGTCCTTGACAGCTGCATCCTCAAAGTAACCATTTTGAACTGTCTTGGTATCCTCTGCCTTTTCAGGCTCAATTGCTGGGCCTTCTTGGTCTGTTGTTTGTTTCAAAGCCTTGAGGTTTTTCTCCATGATAGAGATGTAATTTTCTCCAGCCTTGGTATCCTCTTCTGTCAGACTTTCTAAAGGATTGAGGACATCTGTTTTGACACCTGCCTCTTTTGAAAGTGTATTAGCAAGGGCTTGTGAGGCATTTTCTTCAAAGTAGATATAGGCGATTTTATTTTTCTTGACGTACTCTGTCAATTCTGCCAGACGTGCAGCTGATGGCTCGGCATCTGGAGAGAGACCTGAGATTGCGACTTGTTTGAGTCCATAGTCCAAGGCAAGGTAGTTAAAGGCTGCGTGTTGAGTCACAAAGCTCTTTTGTTTTGCTTGAGACAAGCCTTCTGCATAAGACTTATCCAAGGCTTGCAATTTTTCGATATAGGCAGCTGCGTTCTTTTCAAAGGTCTCTTTTTTTATCAGGATAATCTGCTGATAAGCTGTCACGGATGTGCTCCACAAGTTTGATGGCACGGACTGGTGATAACCAAACATGGGGGTCAAAATCATGGTGATGGCCTTCTTCTCCATGGTCATGGTCTCCCTCTTCTTCCTCGCCACCTGGCAAGAGCAACATATCGCCAGTCGCCTTGATGGTTTTCACCTTTTTCTTATCCAAAGTATCTAGCAATTTAGGAACCCATGTTTCCATGTTTTCATTTTCATAAACGAAGGTATCTGCGTCTTGGATTTTGGCAACTGCCTTGGCAGACGGTTCATATTCATGGGGTTCTGTACCAGCACCGATGAGGAGTTCTACATTAGCAGTATCTCCTGCGACTTGCTTGGTAAATTCATAGACAGGGTAAAAGGTTGTCACAATATTTAGTTTGCCATCTGCCTGTTTTTGATTGGAACAAGCCACTAAAAAACAAGGCACATAGACTGGCTAGCAATAAGCTAATTTTTTTCACGTTCGTCTCCTATTTGATAAAACGTCTTACTAAACTGATGAGTAAAAAGACAGTTACAAAAATAATGGTAATACTTGCGCTTGCAGGTGTTTCTGCATAGTAGGAAATGTAAAGTCCTGCCACCATTCCCAAAAATCCAATAGCACTGGCAAGCAGCATAACCGATTTAAAGTTTTTCCCCAGACGCAGGGCAATACTAGCTGGCAAGACCATAATGGTCGATACCAGAAGAGCTCCTGCTGCAGGAATCATAAGGGCAATAGCCACCCCTGTCACCATGTTAAAAAGAATAGACATGGTACGAACTGGCAAGCCATCCACAAAAGCCGTATCCTCATCAAAGGTCAAGATATACATTGGACGAAGGAAGAGGAAGGTCAAAATCAAAACAACCGCCGCAATGACAAAGAGGGAAATGACCTGCTCTTCGCTGATAGTCACAATCGAACCAAAAAGGTACTGGTCCAAACTCATAGAACTCGAGCTTTTACCCTTGCTCATGACAATCAGAGAAACAGCCAAACCTGTAGACATGAGGATAGCTGTCCCGATTTCCATAAAGCTCTTGTAAACCGTACGGAGATACTCCAGAAAGACCGCCGCAATCAAGACAATGGCAATCGTAGAAATAGTCGGAGAAATCCCTAGTACCAGACCAAAGGCTACACCCGAAAGCGAGACGTGGCTGAGGGTATCACTCATCAAACTCTGACGACGCAAGATAAGGAAGGTTCCCAATACCGGCGAGAAAAGACTCATAGCAATAACAGCCAGAAAGGCGCGTTGCATAAAGTCGTAAGATAATAAACTAAGCATGGCCCACCTCCTGGTCATTCTCATGAACGTTGAAACAACGCCATGGCGAGTCTTGGTTACGGACTAGATGAATATTGCGATCCGCATAATCCTTAACCTCCTCAGGGTCATGAGTAATCATCAAAACAGCCTTGCCGTGATGATGGGCGCTGTGGTGCATGAGTTCGTAAAATTCGTTTTACTTCCTGCATCCATCCCCGTTGTCGGCTCATCTAGGATAAACACATCTGGATCAGAAGCAAACATACGCGCAATCACCGCTCGCTGCTTTTGTCCCCCAGAGAGAGACCCCAAGCGTTTGTCTCGGTGTTCCCACATACCAACTGAATCTAAACTGGCCTTGATATGCTCCTCATCATGAGCATCAAGCGACGGAACCAGCCTTTTCGCATCA
>CAKMPG010000227.1:0-4468 GCA_927911355.1 Streptococcus mitis
ACGTACGGCTCGCTCAATCGTTAGGTATGTAATTAGATAAAGGCTAGGAAGTGAATGCTTCTTAGCCTTTTAGAAGGAAGTCATGAATACACGTGTCTTTAAGACATCTCAAAATACCAACACAGGGCTTGGTTAGGCTTCACCACAAGACAAATTTATCTTTGTTTTACCAGCCTTTTATTGTCACAATTATTGTTTTGGGCTTGAATCTCTTTTTCTGGCAATTTGGAGATTGGTTTGTTTACGGTTTTGTGTTTGCTTTTACCATTCCCCTCATGCTTTTTGGAGTCTATAAACCCAATGATTTATATTTTGAACATTATTGAAATACCGTCTTCATTTTGAACTAACGGTTCCCCTACGCACAATTACAGGAAAGAAAGGACCTGAACATGAAAAGAAAATCAAATACATTAAAGAAACAAAAAACTTCAATGACTAATAAAAAGGAAAAAGTTAAAGGGAAAAAAGAGGAAGTGTTACCATCAACGGCTAATACTCTTTCCTATCAAGCCCTGTATCAAAATGGTCTGATGCAGGTAAAAGAAGATTATTTCTCACAAAGCTATTTACTTGGTGATGTCAATTACCAGACCGTTGGTTTAGAAGATAAGGGCGCAATCATTGAGAAGTATTCTGATTTGATTAACTCCTTAGACGACCAAACCAACTTCCAATTGACTATCTTTAATAAAAGATTGAATTTAGAAAAGTTTAGACAAAGTGTTTTGTATGAGGAAAAAGAAGATGGGTATGATACCTACCGTAAAGAATTGAATCGGATGATGAATCAGAATTTAGACAGTGGTGAAAATAATTTTTCAGCTGTGAAACTGATTAGCTTTGGTAGAAAGGATTCTAATCCCAAACAAGCCTATCGTTCCTTGACCCAAATAGGAGAATATTTCAAGAGTGGTTTCTCAGAAATTGATGCACGATTTGAATCCTTGGCTGGAGAAGAGCGTGTCAACTTGTTGGCGGATATGCTTAGAGGAGAACACCATCTTCCTTTTTCTTACCGTGATTTAACGAGATCTGGCCAGACAACTCGTCACTTCATAGCACCTAATCTCTTAGATTTTAAAAACAAGAATTACCTACAAATCAATGACCGCTTATTGCAGATTGTCTATGTGAGAGACTACGGCATGGAATTAGGGGATCAGTTTATCCGAGACCTCATGCAAGGAGATTTGGAATTGATTGTAAGCCTTCATGCTCAAAGTTCGACTAAGGCAGATGCCATGAAGAAGCTACGAACAAAGAAGACCTTAATGGAATCCCAAAAGATTGGGGAACAACAAAAACTTGCTCGAACAGGTATCTATTTGGAAAAGTAGTCATGTATTAGAAAGCAATATCGATGAAGCTGAGGAACTCTTAAAAACCATGACCGAGACAGGAGATAAACTATTTCAAACAGTATTCTTGATTGGTGTTTTTGGTCAGGATGAAGAAGAACTTAAACAAGCTCTAGACACGATTCAACAAGTGGCTGGCTCAAATGACCTAATGATTGATAAACTTCCATATATGCAAGAAGCAGCCTTTAATAGTTTGCTGCCATTTGGTTGTGATTTTTTAGAGGGAGTATCACGGAGTTTATTAACATCTAATGTAGCAGTGAACTCTCCATGGACTTCAGTAGACTTACAAGACCGCAGTGGGAAATATTATGGTATCAATCAAATCTCAAGCAATATTATTACCATTGATCGTAGCCTATTAAATACACCGTCTGGTCTGATTTTAGGAACATCTGGAGCTGGGAAAGGGATGGCAACCAAGCATGAAATTATCACGACCAAAATCAAGGAATCTGGTGAAAATACTGAAATTATCATCGTGGATCCAGAAGCAGAATACAGTGTCATTGGACGAGCTTTTGGGGGAGAAATGATTGATATTGCGCCTGATTCCCAAACTTATCTCAATGTCCTTGACTTGTCTGAAGAAAATATGGATGAAGATCCTGTAAAGGTAAAATCAGAATTTCTTTTATCCTTTATCGGCAAGCTATTGGATAGAAAAAATGGATGGGAGAGAAAAATCGATTATCGACCGAGTCACGAGATTCACCTATCAGTCATTTAAAGAGCCTTCTTTGGAAGAATGGGTCTTTGTCTTGAGTCAACAACCAGAAGAAGAAGCGCAGAATTTGGCACTTGATATGGAACTGTATGTCGAAGGTTCTCTTGATATTTTTTCTCATAAGACCAATATTCAGACAGGATCTAACTTCTTAATCTATAACGTTAAAAAGTTAGGAGATGAGCTGAAACAAATTGCTCTTATGGTGGTTTTTGATCAGATATGGAATCGTGTCGTTCGGAACCAAAAATTAGGGAAGAAGACCTGGATTTATTTTGATGAAATGCAGCTTCTCTTATTAGATAAATATGCCAGTGACTTCTTCTTTAAATTGTGGAGTCGTGTCAGAAAATATGGAGCCAGTCCGACTGGAATAACTCAAAACGTCGAAACCTTATTGTTAGATCCAATGGTAGACGGATTATTGCAAATAGTGAATTTATGATTCTCCTCAAGCAAGCAAAAAAATGACCGAGAAGAATTGGTTCAACTCTTAGGCTTATCAAAAGAACTTGAAAAATACCTAGTCAATCCAGAAAAAGGGGCAGGACTGATAAAAGCTGGTTCCGTTGTCGTTCCCTTTAAAAATAAGATTCCTCAAGGTACTCAATTGTTTGATATTATGAGTACGGATCCTGATAAAATGGCTTCTAACTAAGGGGAAGTATAATGAAGGATAAAAGAGAAATCATACGTGCCCGAAAGGCATTTAGAAGAAGTCTAAAGATGAGAAGAAATTCTTGAAACAAGGAAAGAAGGAGGTGAGGAAACAGAAAAAAAGATTCCGCTGTACTGGATGAAAAAGCATGGAAAAAGAGATAAAAGAAAAGCTAGAGGAGATGAGAGATGCTTCAAAGGCTAGAGTAAAACAAGCAAATGAAGACTACAATCATATTCTTCAAAATAGTCCTTCCTCTCTTTTGAATCGCAAAGAATTAAGAGACAGACGATTACCTCATGCTAGGAAACGATTGAAATAGCCAAGAAGCAATTTAGAGAAGCCAAGGTAGAAACAAAAGAAGAAAGAAAAGAGAGTCGTAAAGAAAGAAAAAACAATCAAAAATTTCTCTACGGTCAGGAATCGAAACAAAAATCTAATTTTTTCTTTCAAGGGAAGAGTTTAGAAGAATTAAAAGCTAAGAAAGAAGTCAAGGCCGCAAAAGAGAATCTAAAATCTACTAAACAAGCCTATAAGTCCAAAAAAGTCAGTAGGAAAGCCAAAACTTTTCTTTATGTCCTTGGACGTGAAGGAGGAGAGTTAGCTTCAGAAAATGAAGATTTAGAAGGCTATCGCACACTTCAAGAGACCATTAGAAAAGGGAAACGCTACAGTCGGCTTTCTTATAACATTGGGAAAGCTAGTGTCAAAACAGGACAAGCAACAGGTCGTTTTACCAAGAAAAGACTGACCAACACAAAAGAGCGATACCATCATTTTAAGGATGGAAAAGGATGGAAACTAGCGAAAGATAATCCAAGCTCCTTTAAAAATCGGTTTCGAAAATTAAAGAAACAAGGTCTTACAAGTGTCCGAAATATCTATCAAAAACTAAAAGCAGCCTTTTCCTTCTTTACATTTGCGGCTGGAAATCCTGCAACATGGATAGTTGGAGGATTAGTCTTTCTTCTCTTACTTATGATGAGCTTCTTTTTAGGATTTTCATCTGCTAGTTTGATTCAACAAGATGAATTTGAATTAACAAAAGCTTATACCCACCTAACTTGGGAAGATGCAGAACATACTCGCACAAATGACAAAGGAATTACTTATTACACAAAAGTTGATGATGTGATGGGGTATATGAACTTTAAATTCCATGACTATGAGTTAAACAAACCAGTTCACTTATTTAGTTCCGAAACTTACAAGGATTATCTGTCTACTTTGTGGCATGATTTAAACGATGGGGATGATTTGAAATCCATGCAAGACCTTTATGAAACTCCTAAGTATAAACTATCGAAAGACGATCAAGAGGAAATGAAGGAACTAAAAGAAGAAGGTGTCTATGCTTCCATGCAGGAATTAGACAATCCGTTTGAGGGACAAAGCAACGAAGATAGTCTAACCATGACTTATCGTTACGGATACTATGATTTAGACGGGAAACCTACTCTTCAGGAGTACATTCTACTAGAAGCGAAGGCTCACCAAACGATTGTCGCACCAATGGATGGGGTCGTATCACTAGATGGTGACAATATAATTCTCACTAACGGAAAAGGAGAGAATGAGAGTCGATTGACCTTGTATTCTATTCATAATGGCCGTGCGATTGAGGGGACAAGAGTCCTAACGGGTGATATTATTGGTGAAACACCAGATGATACAGGTTTGAAAGTTTCCTATCAAAAGTATAAGAACAAGAAAGAAAAA
>CAKMPG010000228.1:0-3030 GCA_927911355.1 Streptococcus mitis
CCATTCTCTGTCAACATCCACTCAATATTACCATAATTTTCCTTGATATTTTGGGCAATGTCATAAATCCCTTGCTCATAAATCTCCCAGCCACGATGAGGATTGATTTTACGTCCAGGCATCACATAAGGCTCGTAAAAAATGTTCTGGTAAGAGTGGACTCTCTGGATGCTTAGCAAATCGAGGCGCCATAACACGCAAAAGGTTGATAGTAGTTGACACCAAGGAAGTCCACCGTATTGTCACGAATGAGATCCAACTCCTCCTCTGTAGCATCAGGCAAGAGACCGTATTCATGTAAGATTTCTACCAACTCCTGTGGATAAGTCCCCAAGACAGATGGATCTAAGAAAGATTGGGCCTGAAAAAGGTCCGCAATACGAGCTGCCTTGACATCAGCAGGATGCTGGCTACGTGGATAAGCCGGTGTCAAGTTGAGGACAATCCCAATCTTGGAATCAGGCAAGAGTTCATGACAGGCCTTAACCGCCCGACTGCTGGCCAATTGTGTATGATAAGCTACTTTAACGGCTGCCTCTGCATCCACCTTATGTGGATAATGGGCATCGTAAAAATAGCCAAACTCTACTGGAACGATTGGCTCATTAAAGGTAATCCATTGATCCACTAAATCTCCATAAGTCTCAAAACAAAAACGAGCATAGTCTTCATAGGCTGAGACAGTCGCCTTATTTTCCCAACCATCACCCGCTTCTTGAAGAGCAAAAGGCAGATCAAAATGATAGAGATTGACTAAAAGACGAATTCCCTTAGCCTTAATAGCCTCAAAAACCTTACGATAGAAATCCACACCTTGAGCATTGACTTTTCCACGCCCTTGTGGAAAATCCGTGACCATTGAATAGAAGTCCGAAAGGCTGTGTGACCAGTATCTAACAAAAGCTCAATATCCTGTTCCCAATTTTCATAAAAAGTCGATGTCTTATCTGGACCAATCCCATTATAGTAACGATTTGGCTCCACTTGGTACCAATAATCCCAGAGATTATCTCCCTTACCGTCACCAGCTACACGTCCTTCTGTCTGTGGCCCAGAAGTAGAGGATCCCCAGACAAAATCCTTTGGAAATCTTAGCATACATTTACCTCTTTATCTACTCATTTTTCCCATTATACAGAAAAAACAAGGTAAAAACTAGTTACATTTTTTCCTTGTTTTTCTTCTGATTATAGTTTTATTTCTTGCTGAGAATTTCAAGCGTTTCAAGCACGTTATCTGCATGAACTTCGATAGTATCACCAGTCGCTTTAATCTTAACTTCTACGATGCCATCGGCCGCTTTCTTCCCAACAGTGATACGGATTGGCAATCCAATCAAGTCGCTATCACTGAATTTGACTCCGACACGTTCGTTACGGTCATCTGTCAAGACTTCGTAACCAGCTCCCATCAAGCTTGCTTCAAGCTTTTCTGTCAAGGCTTGCGCTTCTTCATCCTTGACATTGACAGTAATCAAGTGCACATCAAATGGTGCCAATTCTTTAGGGAAGTTGATTCCCCAAGCATAACGGTATTCACCTTTTGGCGTTTTGTTAACAAAGAGGCGAGCGTGTTGCTCCATCACTGCTGAAAGGAGACGGCTGACACCAATACCATAACATCCCATGATAATTGGCACAGCACGACCATTTTCATCCAAAACATCTGCCCCCATGCTTGCCGAATAGCGAGTACCGAGTTTGAAGATGTGACCAATTTCGATACCACGCGCAAAGTTAAGGACACCTTGTCCGTCTGGAGAAATTTCACCCTCACGAACTTCACGGATATCCACATATTCTGCAGTAAAATCACGACCTGGGTTCACACCAGTCAAGTGGTAGCCATCTTCGTTAGCACCGACAACTGCATTGCGAACATCTTGCACTTTACGATCTGCAATAATTTTAATATTCTCTGGCAAAGCAACTGGGCCAAGTGAACCAAATCCTGCTTGAACAACATTTGCCACTTCTTCTTCACTTGCAACGTCAAAGAAATCTGCTCCCAAGTGGTTTTTCAACTTAACTTCATTGAGTTGGTCATTTCCAACTAGAAGGGCTACAACAAGCTCACCATCTGCCATGTAGAAGAGGGTTTTAATTGTTTGTTCTTCTGGAACATTGAGGAAGGCTGCAACTTCATCGATTGATTTAACATCTGGCGTTGCAACACGAGTTACTTCTTCTTCAGCGACAACACGGTTGCTTGGTTTGTACTCGTTTGTTGCCATTTCCAAGTTAGCCGCATAGCTAGACTCACTTGAGTAAGCAATGGTATCCTCACCAGAAACCATCCATTTAAGCAATTCTGCCTTGATTTCTTCTTGCACTTCTGCAGGAATTTCATCAAATGAGGCAACTGACTTGTCCAAGACAACCCAGCGGTCAAGGTCTGTACGAGCAGGTGTAATGGCCATAAATTCTTGGCTATCCTTACCACCCATGGCTCCACCGTCACCAATGATAGCCTTGAAGTCTAAACCACTACGAGTGAAAATACGCTCATAAGCAGCCTTGTACTCATCGTAAACACTGTCCAAGCTATCATAGTTAGCGTGGAAACTGTAAGCATCCTTCATGATAAACTCACGTGTACGGAGAAGTCCATTACGTGGGCGTTTTTCATCACGATACTTAGGTTGGATTTGGTAAAGGTTAAGTGGCAATTGCTTGTAAGACTTAACAGAATCACGGACAATAGCTGTAAAGGTTTCTTCGTGAGTTGGACCTAGGATAAAGTCTGATTTTTCACGGTTTTTTAGTTTGTAAAGATCCTCACCATAAGTTTCGTAACGACCTGATTCGCGCCACAATTCTGCACTGAGAAGGGCAGGAGCCAACATCTCAACGGCACCAATCTTATCAAATTCTTGGCGCATGATATTTTTGGCTTTTTCAATCACACGGTTGGCAAGTGGTAAGTAAGAATAAACACCTGCTGAGACTTGACGAACATAACCAGCTCGCAACATAAGAGCATGGCTGATAACTTGAGCATCGCTTGGCATTTCGCGAAGCGTTGGGATAG
>CAKMPG010000229.1:0-4560 GCA_927911355.1 Streptococcus mitis
ATTACCCGTTACAGGTTGAGAATTGCGAACAGCAGAATTAGAACCGAGGTTATAGTAAAACTTAGCAGAATCTCCACCTCGAATATGTCCTTCTTTTGTATCACGGTCTGATTCTAAAAAGTTGTGAGCGACAGTCAAGATGACATTTGGCGCCACAAAAATACCAGAACCAGACACGATATAGCGTTGGGAAGCACCATTGTAAATAGTGTAAATCATACTAGCAGCAGTAGCAGGTTGTCCTTCATAAGGGACGTGCTTCAAATCTAGACCACCGTTGATGATCGCACGATTACTATTTTCAGCTTCTTTTGGAAGTTCTTCCTTGTTTTTTAGAATGCTTTCTGTCTCAACTTTAGGACTATCCTTCTTGTCTACGATTGCTGAAGTATCTATGTTTTTCACGGGCGTGTCAGGATAAGCTTGATCGTGGATTTCTTCAGGAAGTAAGTCAGTAGTCTTAGTATCTGCTACAGATTTTTCTTCTGCTGGTTTAACAGTTTTCTCTGCTTGCTCTGATTTTTGAGGTGTAGAGGTTACAGGACTTTCATTTTTAACTTCTGGTTTAGTTTTTTCAGCCTCGACCAATTTTTCTACGTTTGGTTGAGAACTTGTAGCTTCAATTTTTGCTTCGTCAGCTAGTGCTGTTCCAGATGCAAAAAAAGCGAGTCCAACCATAACCGAAGCAACTCCAACGGTTAATTTTCTGATGCTAAAAGTTTGCCCTTTTTCAAAAAGGTATCGATTCATAATGTACTCCTAGTTTGAATAAAGACAGTCAGCTACTGTCTGAGCCCAAGTATGACTTGGAAACGATTTTCTTTAATGATAGTTAATTTGTGCAATAGTTTGAGTATAACCTTCCTCCTATTTAAGCGTTTTCATCTTAAGATAAAAAAATTTAAATTGCTATCTTAATCTTTAAAATGACCTAAAAACATTAACATTGACAAATATACTAAATTATTCCAAGAAATGCAATAGAGAAATGTAAGAAAGTCCAATTAATTTAAAGAAAATCCATCCTGCTATTTTGTGGAACATAGAAGGATGGATTTTAACGAAGTTTAGAGTAGATTTCGTATGACCTCTTCAATTTGTTTTGGGTCTGTTTTTGAAGAGAAGCGTTCAGAGACTTGCCCATCTCGACCGATGAGAAACTTAGCGAAATTCCATTCGACTCGTTTTCCTAGTGGGCCAGATTTCTGGTCTTTCAACCAGACATAGAGGGGATCTGCTTCTTTACCGTTTACCTTAATCTTGGCAAAACGTGGGAAGCTGGTCTGATAATGTAGGCTACAGAAGGTGTTGATTTCTTCTGCGCTGCCTGGTGCTTGTCCCATAAACTGATTGCAAGGGAAGTCTAAAATTTCAAAACCTTGTTCTTGATAGTGATCATAGAGTTCTTGAAGTCCTTGGTACTGGGGCGTTAAACCACATCCAGTAGCAGTGTTGACAACCAAGAGAACCTTACCACGATAGGTCTCTAGTGGAGTTTCTTGATGGTCTTGGTTCAAGACTGAAAAATCGTATAGTGAAGTCATTGCTTGCTTTTCTCCTTCTGTTTGGTATTTTTAGGAGTTTTCTCCTCCTGTAGTGATAGAAATCCGTAGGTCAGGGTTCCAAAAATGCTTCCGATAATCAGGCTATACATCAGGAAAGGAATACTTTTATCGAATTGCATGAGCAACTTTCCAAAATCTGAAAGGGACATCTGTTGAACGAAGACTTTATGAAAGATGAGTAAGGTAAAGAAGCCAATCTGAATACCGATAAACACAATCCAGCTTCGGAATTTGATTTGAGCTTTGCTGTAGGTTTTGAGAATGATTTCTGATTTGTCATCCTTTTCAAGATGAAGCTCTTGGACGGCTTTTTGAGCTTTTATACTCATGAACAAAATGAGTCCAAAATAGATGTAGGGCATAACATTTCGAACAATTTCTATAAAGCTTCCGAACAAAATATAGAATAGGAAGAGAATGAAGGAAGAGTAAAAGATTTGGATCATGGAACGGGCGCAAGCCTTGTAGATAACCTCTTGACGGCATTCATCAAAAGGCCCTTGGATATGAAAGAAATTTCGAAGTAAGCGAGTTGTTAAGTCTTCTTTTTTCATGGGTGATTTCTCCTAAATGAACGATGTTATTTTGTTTCTTTTACGAATTGATAGAGATAATAAAGATAAGTAATAGAAGAAAGGATGGCGATAGTTAGCAGTATATAATATTTCCAATTGCTTGAAATGAGCGTCAGCTGTGGTAAGGATAGAAAGGATAGAATCATAAAGAATAGTGCTAAGTTGAGTATGCGCGTTTTTTGGGAGTCAATCTTTAGATAAGTCAATCCTTTGTTGAGTGCTGGAACAAAGACTGGAAGGAAGACTATATCGTAGATTGGCAAGTTCCCTGAAACGATGATGAAGATGAGCAGTGAAGCAAACAAAAGATGATAGGTAAGTAAAGTTACTAGTGATTTCATAGGGCACCTCCTAATCATTATCCTGCTCTTTCTTAGTTTTTGCAATGCGACGGGAGATGAGGAACTGTATGCTTGCCCCGAAGAAAATAGAACCGAGAATGCTTGATACACCATTTCTTATAGTGAGAAGAGACTGAAAATAGTCCTGACCTTCACCTATGAGTATATCGAGAAGAGGAGTTATAAAAAATATCCATAGACCAAAGAACAAACCTGCTTTCAGACCCTGGGTAGCGAAGTTGCTTGCTTTCTTTCTCATTCAGCATATCTGGTTCAATAGTTGTAATCCCTGTTTTTTTTCATTTGGTAGGTGACATAGCCAGCAGAGATAAGGGCAATCACTAAAATCAGAGGAGGATAGACTAGAGCCACTAGCTGAGGATATTTATAGGCCAGAAGGAGTGGAATAAGATTTCCGAAAATCATCAGATAAAATAGGAAGATAAAGACTTGGTTACCTATACGGTCTGCCTCGCGTCGTTTGTATTCGTCAAGTGGATCAGAAATACCGTATGTGCGCTTGATCAGTTTTTCAGTGAAGGTTTCTTTTTTCATGAGTTGGCTCCTTTTTTAAAAATCTTCCTCCCAAAAGAGACTGTTGAGGTCAGTTTGGAGGCTGCGGGCGAGATTGAGACAGAGTTCCAGAGTTGGGTTGTACTTGTCGTTCTCAATCATGTTGATAGTTTGTCTCGAGACACCGATATCCTTGGCGAGTTCGAGCTGGGAAATGCCCAGTTCTTTGCGAAATTCTTTCACACGATTCATCTGTTCTCCTTTCTGATTTGTGTCGTATATATTTGACTATATTATATTCTTCTATGGCGCGAATGTCAAGCATATTTGACATATTTCTTAAAGAAATCTTACTTGTTTTTGACCTATTTGTCTGACTAGTGCAAGCTAGTCAGATTTGTGGTAAAATAGATAAGATATGACAAAAGAATTTCATCATGTAACGGTCTTACTCCACGAAACGATTGATATGCTCGACGTAAAGCCTGACGGTATCTATGTTGATGCGACTTTGGGTGGAGCAGGCCATAGCGAATATTTATTAAGTAAATTAAGTGAAAAAGGCCATCTCTATGCCTTTGACCAAGACCAGAATGCCATTAACAATGCGCAAAAACGCTTGGCTTCCTACATTGAGAAGGGGATGGTGACTTTTATCAAGGATAACTTCCGTCATTTACAGGCACGTTTGCGCGAAGCTGGTGTTCAGGAAATTGATGGAATTTGTTATGACTTGGGAGTGTCTAGTCCTCAGCTGGACCAGCGTGAGCGTGGTTTTTCTTATAAAAAGGATGCGCCACTGGACATGCGCATGAATCAGGAAGCTAGTCTGACAGCCTATGAAGTGGTGAACCACTATGACTATCATGACTTGGTTCGAATTTTCTTCAAGTATGGCGAGGACAAATTCTCTAAACAGATTGCGCGTAAGATTGAGCAAGCACGTGAAGTCAAGCCAATCGAGACAACAACTGAATTGGCAGAGATTATCAAGTCTGCTAAGCCTGCCAAGGAACTCAAGAAAAAGGGCCATCCTGCCAAGCAGATTTTCCAGGCCATTCGAATTGAAGTCAATGATGAACTGGGGGCGGCAGATGAATCTATCCAGCAGGCTATGGATATGTTGGCTCTAGATGGTAGAATCTCAGTGATTACCTTCCATTCCTTGGAAGACCGCTTGACAAAGCAATTGTTTAAGGAGGCTTCAACAGTTGAAGTTCCAAAAGGCTTGCCTTTCATCCCAGATGATCTCAAGCCCAAGATGGAATTGGTGTCCCGTAAGCCAATCTTGCCAAGTGCAGAAGAATTAGAAGCCAATAACCGCTCGCACTCAGCTAAGTTGCGCGTGGCCAGAAAAATTCACAAGTAAGAGGAAAAATGGTAGATAAGAAAGAAACAACCAGTCAATTCTTGCAGAATCGTATTAAAAAATTCTCCCGTGTGGAGAAGGCTTTTTATCTTTCCATCGCATTTACAGCTCTGGTTTTAGCAGTAAGTATTATCTTTATGCAGACACGACTCTTGCAAGTGCAAAGTGATTTGACAAAAATCAATGCGCAGATAGAG
>CAKMPG010000230.1:0-5020 GCA_927911355.1 Streptococcus mitis
TTACAAGTAGAAGAAGATGAAACAAGCAAAACGAATTAAGCGGTGGCGCTATTATCTGCGTCGCTTTGCCCATCAGATAAAAATTTTACGTGTCTTACAAAGCATCTCTCGTGAAAAATACGATGAGAAGATTTCGGCTTCTCTGGTCTATGGTTTTTTATCAGCAGTAGCGGTCAATTTCTTTTTCCAACCAGGGCATGTGTATTCTAGTGGTGCGACAGGTCTAGCACAGATTATCTCTACCTTGAGTAATCACTGGTTTGGTTTTCATATCCCGATTTCGCTAACCTTTTACGCCATTAATTTCCTTTGATGGTCTTGGCTTGGTATCAGATTGGGCATAAGTTCACCGTCTTTACCTTCATCACGGTATCCATGAGTTCCTTCTTTATCCAGTTTGTGCCTGTGGCGACCTTGACTGAGGATCCCATTATCAATGCCCTTTTTGGGGGTGTTGTCATGGGCTTGGGGATTGGTTTTGCTCTTCGCAATAATATCTCCAGTGGTGGGACGGATATTGTCAGTCTGACCATTCGCAAGAAAACGGGGAGGAATGTCGGTAGTATTTCTTTCTTGGTAAATGGGACTATCATGCTGATAGCGGGTTTGACCTTTGGTTGGAAATACGCTCTTTACTCTATGATTACCATCTTTGTCTCTAGCCGGGTGACAGACGCGGTCTTTACCAAGCAAAAACGCATGCAGGCTATGATTGTGACCAATCATCCAGTGAAGGTTATTGAAAAAATCCATAAAAAATTGCACCGCGGAGCAACCATGATCCACGATGCAGAAGGAACCTATAATCACGAAAGAAAGGCAGTTTTAATCACTGTCATTACACGTGCAGAGTTTAATGAATTTAAACAGATTATGAAACAGGTGGACCCAGGTGCCTTTGTCTCTGTATCTGAGAATGTTCATATTTTGGGACGATTCGTTGAAACAGAAAATTAGTAACTAAAAAACCAGCGCGAGCTGGTTTTTATTTTTCAACAATTTTATGTCCAATCAACTGGCGATAACAAATTTGTTTATTGCTTTTAGCATCATTGATGATCTGGAGAATAGTTTCAAAGGAAACACGACCAAGCTCCAAACTATTGATATCGACATAGGCTGCCAAGTTGAGCTTGGGATTGACTGAGTCGAAGCTGAGGACAGGGACATCCAGTTGGTGTTTTGCGATGTAATCACAGACCCCTGCAGCAAGGAGACTATCAATGGTAATAATAGCGTCAATATTTGGATCGTGTTTGAAGAGAAGTCTACTAAAGCGATAACCATTATCTTCAAGAAATTCAGTAGCAAAGTAAGTCAGATTAGTATCGAGAGGAAGTTGGTATTGTTTTAGAGCTAGCTCGTAACCTGTCAGACGGTCTTGTGTTACGAAGAGTCGCTTAGTACCTCCGATAAAGGCAATTCGCTTGCATCCTTTTTTGATGAAATACTCTGTCGCATCAAAACCAGCTTGGACATTGTCATTATCGACAAGTGGAATGAAGGGAGATAGAGATTTACCTAAGATAAGGAAAGGAAATTGCTCGTCTGCTACTAACTTAACCAAAGGGTCCTCTTCTTGGGCATAGAGGAAAATCAAACCATCTACACGTTTGCCGTAAACCATCTGGGAAATAGCTTTGAGTCGCTCTTTGGCGTCTTTACCTGTCGCGATCTGAATGGCGTAGTGGTTTTCAGAGGCGACTTGGGCAATACCACGGAGGACAGATGGGAAGAAAGGATTTTGATAGAGGCATCTGAGTCGTCAGGAAGCACCAAGCCGATAACTTGGGTATAGCTACTTACCAAGCTACGAGCATTGAGGTTGGGGTGGTAATTGAGCTCCTTCATAGCCTTGCGAACACGTTTTTTGTTTCGTCGCTAATGGTTGATTTATTTTGAATAACACGGGTTACGGTTGAAGGTGAAACACCAGCAGCCTTGGCCACATCTTTAATCGTAACGGGCATAAAAATCTCCTATTTATGGTAATCTGGATCACGGAAATGCGTTTTATAAAAGATAGTGACCAGATACAGAACAAAAAGAATGTTTTGTACAGTGATGAGGTTTGACATATTTTGGCCAAAGAGTCCCAAAATAAGTGTAATCAGAGTTGGTAATCCTAAACAGTTCAAGATAAAATGGTAGCACTCTTTAAAGGTCCTAAATGAAAAGAGGCGTGATTTCTTAGTGATATAAAGGAGAAGACTCGCTCCTAGAGAGACGATAAAGAAATTCAAACCAAAGAGGAAGCTCGCACCGAGAACTAGAAAGAGACTGATATAGACACGATTCTGCTGGTACCAGTCTTTAGAAATGGCTTGGGTCAAGCTGTCTTTACTTTTGAAACTCTCAGTCTCAATCGCTCGGTAAGAGACACGGGTCAATTCCTTGCTTTCCTTGCTGATGACGAGCTCATTCGTATCGAAATGCAGTTGCAAGTCCTTAGGTAATTCCTTGCTTTGACTTGGACCGATCACAATAGAAGGCTCTTGACTAGCTGTTCCAGTATAAGTTAATTTGCCATCAACAATTGTAGCGTGTTCAGAGAGATCCTGTACAACCTTATCTGTCAATGGTTCATAGACATTATCGATAAAGGTTTCTAGCGGATAAGTCTCCTGCGAGCTGTTTTGGATGGCAATAGGTACCATAGATAAGCTGATAAGGAAGATACTGGTAAAGAGAAGTTGGAACCAGTTGAGTCCGAAACGTTTGGACAGGGGCTTACGAAATCCCCAAATACTTGAAAAATAGGAAAATGGATATGGAAGCATAGGTATCTTTCTAAAAGGTGTTTTCTATATGAGTATTATTATATAGAGAAATGTACTTTATTTCAAGTCTAGGAGACAAATTGCTTGCTACAAGGATATTTTTACAGTAACAAGTTTTAAAATGAAAAAGGGTGGCGGGGATATATTATCCTTGTCGCCACCACTTGTAAGTCCTGAAACAAAGTTCTTTTGTAGGAAGAAGAAGAGAATACAGATTGGAAGGGCGATGAGGATAGCGCCTGCTGAGAAGTAGGCAATCTTCAAGTTCTTCGCATTGCTAACGAAGGTTTGGAGACCTACGGCAACAGTAAAGTATTCTTTCTCACGAAGCAAGAAACTAGAGAGGATGTAGTCCCCGAAAGGTCCCATGAAGGCCCAGAGAGCTTGTACGGCAACCATTGGGCGAACCAGTGGAAGAACAATTTGCCAGAAGCGGCGGAAGTGTCCTGCACCGTCTAGTTTTGCAGATTCGTCTAGAGACATTGGCACTGTATCGAAGTAGCCCTTCATGAGCCAAGCATTCATTGGGATACCACCACCAACGTAGAGGAAGATGAGGAACCAGCTGTGGTTAAGGGCGTTCAACATAAGTGCCATAACGAAGAAGGCTGTCAAAGCGGCCATTGTTGGAACCATTTGGATAATCAAGAAGAAGACCAAACTTTGTTTACGAGCCAAGAAATTGTAACGGCTGTAAGCATAACCAGCAAGTACGATAATACTTGTTTGAACAGCCATAGTAATTAAGGCGATAATCAAAGTGTTGAGATACCAAGTACCGTATAGGGTTTCAGTAAAGAGTCCTTTAAAGTTATCAAAATTGAAGTCGATGTTAGTATCGAGTTTAAAGGCCGCGACGTTACCTGCTTTAAAGGCTGACATGATGGTAATCAACAGTGGATAGATAATCACGATCGATAGGCCAATCAAGTAGAGGTAAGTAAGGGTTTGAGTCAGTCTACGTTTGAGTTTAATTGAGTTATTCATCTTAGACGTCCTCCATATCAAATGCGTGTAGTTTCTTGAATGCGATCATAGAGATTGAGATGACAATGATAGAGATAATCAAGGTAACAGCTGCCGCCATTGAGTATTGAGGAGATGTACCTGTTGTCAAACGGTAGATCCATGAGATCAAGATATCGGTTGAACCAGCTCCACCTCCGACACTACCAGGTCCTCCACCATTGAAGAGGTACATGATAGAGAAGTTGTTAAAGTTGAAGGTGTATTGACTAATCAAAGTAGGTGCCGCAACAGCCAAGATCATTGGGAAAGTGATGTTGCGGAATTTTTGCCAAGCATTGGCACCGTCAATATAAGCTGCTTCGTAAAGGTCGTTAGGAATAGATTGCAAGATACCCAAGGTCAAAACGTAGATGTATGGGAATCCAAGCCAACCCTGCATCATAATCAAGGCAATCTTAGTCCAAGTTGGGTCTGTTTTCCAAGGAATAAGAGTACCATCAAGGAAAGGAAGGAATTTAGCTAAGATTGGCAATACTTGAGTGTTGATGGCTCCGACACTATCGTTAAACATATTTGAGAATGTCAAGATAGTGATGAAGGCTGGAACAGCCCAAGGAAGAAGGAAAATAACACCAAAGATACGTTTTCCTTTGATAAATGGTTGGTTAGCAATGATAGCTGTGAAGATACCGATGACGATCTGTAAAGTTGAGGCAGCCAAAGCCCAGATGATAGTCCAAGAAAGAACGGCACCAAAGGCAGAACGGAAGGTACTCAAACTCCAGATGTTCGTAAAGTTGGTCAAACCAACCCAGTCCAACAATTTGTTTGGTGGCAAGTGTTGGAAGTCGTAGTTGGTAAAGGCGATCATCAAGGTTACGATAACCGGGAATATAATCGCAAAAGTCATGGCAACATAAGATGGAATGATCAAGAGGTAAGGGAAACCATTTTCATAGATTCCTTTGATCATTTCTTTAAAGGTAAGTGCTACTGGTATGCCATTGTTAATGTGTTTGGCAGTTGTATGTGCATCTTTGATATTTGCGAAATAAAAAGAGTACATAAACAACTACAAAGATTAAATGGAAGGCACCACGAATCAGCATAAAAGAGGGAATTATCACGACCTGGTTTGTCACCAAGAGTGATGAGATTGCTCAATTCAGGGGCTGCAAGTGCTAGGAAGTAAAGGACGAATACAAGGGTTACACCAAGGAAGATAAAACCTTTGGCTTTTGTTTATTGTAAATCTGTCCTAACCCAGGAAT
>CAKMPG010000231.1:0-2844 GCA_927911355.1 Streptococcus mitis
AAGAGAAATCGTCAATGCCCTTCAGTTACCCTATTCCAACGCAAAATTGGAAGCGACCAATAATCTCATCAAACTTATCAAACGAAATGCCTTTGGATTTCGGAACTTTGAAAACTTCAAAAACGAATTTTTATCGACTCTCAATATCAAAAAAGAAAGGACAAATTTCGTCCTTTCTAGATCTTAGCTTTTCATTCAACCCACTACAGTGACAAAGAGCCTATTAGTATTAGTAAAGGTCTAAATAATTATCAATTTCCCATTGTGAAACAAAGGTCGCATAGCTCGCCCATTCGATTCGTTTGGCTTCAAGGAAACTAGTATAGATATGTTCTCCAAGAGCTGCTCTGACAACCTCATCTTCAGTCAGAGCTTTCAAAGCGTTGTGAAGAGTTGACGGAAGGTCTGTAATACCAGCTTCCTTGCGCTCTTCTGCTGTCATGATGTAGATATTTTCTTCGATAGGAGCTGGTGCTTCGATTTTATTTTCAATACCATGCAAACCAACTTCCAATAGAACTGCCATAGCGATGTATGGGTTTGCCATCGGATCCACTGAACGCAACTCAAGACGAGTTCCCATACCACGTGAAGCAGGCACGCGCACAAGTGGCGAACGGTTACGACCAGCCCAAGCAATGTAAACAGGTGCTTCATAACCAGGAACCAAACGTTTGTATGAGTTAACTGTTGGGTTCATGATGGCAGTATAGTTGTAAGCATGTTTGATCAAACCACCAAGGAAATGGTAGGCCGTTTCTGACAACTGCATTCCTTTTGGATCATTTGGATCAAAGAAAGCATTGTTTCCTTCTTCATCAAACAAGGACATATTACAGTGCATACCTGATCCGGCAATACCAAATTTTGGTTTGGCCATAAAGGTTGCGTAAAGTCCGTGTTTTCGAGCAATGGTTTTTAACAACAAGTTTAAAGATTTGAATCTTATCACAAGCTCGAAGAACTTCATCGTACTTGAAGTCAATCTCATGTTGTCCAACCGCAACCTCATGGTGACTTGCTTCTACTTCAAATCCCATTTTGGTCAAGACATTGACAATCTCACGACGTGTATTGTCCGCAAGGTCAGTAGGTGCCAAATCAAAGTAGCCACCCTTGTCATTTACTTCAAGTGTTGGATCCCCATTTTCATCCAGTTTAAATAGGAAGAATTCTGGCTCTGGTCCAAGGTTAAAGGACTTGAATCCTACTTCCTCCATGTGACGAAGAGCTCGTTTCAAATTACCACGAGGGTCTCCTGCAAATGGCTCACCTTCTGTTGTATAGACATCACAGATCAAACCTGCAACACTTCCATTTTCATCTCCCCAAGGGAAGACTGTCCATGTATCCAAGTCTGGGTACAAGTACATATCTGACTCATTGATACGTACAAAACCTTCAATAGAAGATCCATCAAACATAGCCTTGTTTGATAAGACTTTATCTAACTGTTCATCTGTAGCAGGAATTTCGACGTTTTTCATGGTTCCCAAAATATCTGAGAACATGAGACGAATAAAGGTAACATTTTTTTCCTTGACTTCACGACGAATATCTGCAGCTGTGATTGGCATGAGTTTTCTCCTTAATGTATAACTACTTGCGGTTGCCTAACCGCGACCAAAAGGTGACCGTACTGAAGTAAAGCGACCCTGTTGGAGGAGTTCATTATGAAGTGCACGACGCACCTCAGTCTGACTCACCGCTTTCTTGGATTTCGCTTCACGTTCAGCATATTTTTTCTTAATGGCAGCGATATTATAACCTTCAGAGATATAATCTTTGATCTCAAGCAGACGATCCATGTCATTCAAGGAATACATGCGACGGTTCCCTTCGTTTCGATCTGGCTTAATCAACTCTTGATCTTCATAATAACGAATCTGACGCGCCGATAGATCGGTCAACTTCATAACACTGCCGATAGGAAAAACAGCCATATTTCGGCGAAATTCTTTTTCCTTCATTTACAATTTCCTTCTTTCTGTCTATTATAGTCTAAAAAAAGACAAACGTCAAATGATAATGTTATAAAATGTAACATTATTTTTCTTTTTTCTCTAAAAAGAGCCGAATACGATCAATATCGTAATTTACAAGAATTGCGACAAAAACTCCCATGAAAGTTTCTGATACACGCGCAAATACGTACAAAATTGTCTCTCCGCTCGGAATCGATAGGGTAATGATTAACATAGCTGCTACACCACCAATAACCCCTGCTTTGTTATTCATGGCTACATTTGTCATAATGGTTAACATAGTGCAGATTGGAACAACTACCAAGGTCACCCAAAAGGCTTCGTGGAAAAAGGTATTTAATAAGAAGAAGACCAAGGCATAGAGGCCACCGATACTATTTCCTAGAATACGCGAAGTCCCAAAATGAACACTCTTATCAAAACTCTCCCTCAGGCTAAAAAACGGCTGTCAAAGCACCGATTTGAAGACCTTCCAGCCAAAAAAGCCAAAAATCAAGAGAACTAGAAAAACAGCAATACCTGTTTTAAAGGTTCGCATACCAAGTTTGAACTGGGATTTATCGAATTTATATTTTTTAAAATAACTCATAATCTCAACTTTCTATTTCCATTTTATCATAAATCGGTGATTTTTATGAGTAATAGTTGAGAGGAAGCGTTTTTATTTTAAGCAAAAGAAAAGAGGAACTTTCATCCCTCTCTTCTTTGATTGTTTATAAAATCTTATTTTTCTGTCAAGGCTGCAAGTCCTGGAAGAACTTTACCTTCAAGAAGTTCCATTGATGCTCCACCACCGCGTCACAAATACCTACACTAACACAAAAAGGTGGCTATGTCACCTTTTTGTTAACGTTTCAGT
>CAKMPG010000232.1:0-5562 GCA_927911355.1 Streptococcus mitis
CGCGAGCAGGCGTTTCCTGCAAGCCCTCACGGTTAGCGTCCTCTCCGAACAGCCTCGATAATCATTTTTACAGCTGCTTCAATCTTTTGTGTATCCATTCTCGTTTTTCCTCTCCATCAGATAGGCTCTCACTTGGCTCAAGAATACAAGGAACCTGTGACAATCCTAACTGTTTTTTTCTCTTCTTTTTTATCTGTCAATTTCTGCTCTAGAAAATCCTGCCAACCTTGGTAGCTGAGATTTCTAGACTTAGCTGCCTCTTTCAGCACGCTTTCATCCGTCGCCCGACTATCGTCAAAATGTGTCAGGGTAAGCTCGGTATCTGGGATTTGCTCCAACAAATCCAACATATCCTCCAATGCCTTTGTTTTGATGCAAGTAAAGAGGATTTCCTTACGATAATCCGCAAAGCGTTCTTGCAAGGTTGTCAATAAAGCCTTAATAGCATGGGGATTGTGGGCTCCATCCAAAATCATCAAGGGTTCCCTTGACACGACCTCCAGACGCCCTGGCCAACTTGTTTCTTCCAGAGCTTGAGCAAGCAAGTCATTGCTTGCTAGTTCTCGACCATCCTCTTGACAAAAAGTATCAAGTAAAACTATGGCCATCCCAGCATTCTCTATCTGGTGCAAACCAAGCAGGCCAGTCTGGAAGCGACCTTGTCTGACAGCACTTGTATAGTCAAAGACTTCACCCGTTACCACACTCTCTTGATGGCTGACCTGATAATCTGCCCCGTAGGCAAATCTCGGCGCATTTTTATCTTCCGCAATAGCGTCAATGACAACCAAAGCTTCTGGAGCGATACGACCTGTAACCAAGGGAATACCTTGTTTGATAATACCAGCTTTCTGCTCAGCTATGGCTTCCAAGGTGTCACCAAGTAGGGCTACATGGTCCAGTCCAATAGTCGTAATTCCTGTCAGAATAGGCTGACAGACATTGGTACTATCCAAAAATCCACCCATGCCCACTTCCATGATAGCCACATCTACTTGCTCTGAGGCAAAGTAATCATAAGCTATGGCTGTGATAATCTCAAATTCGGTCGTTCCTTGTAAAGCAAGGCCCTTCTCCCCCTCAAGCAAAGACTGATAGTCCACCATGAGAGCTTCTAGTCTCGCTTCTGGGATAGATTCCCCATTGATGCTAATCTGGTCTGTGTAATGAATGAGATAGGGCGAGCTAAACACGCCAACTCTCAGCCCCATCTTTTCTAGCATATTTTTCAAAAAAGCAATGGTCGAACCCTTGCCATTGGTCCCTCCGATATGGATGACCTTGAGTTTGAGATGGGGATTGCCACGCAAAGCTAATAGTTCCACCATTCGTTCCAAGCCAAAATGCGGTTGGTCCGTCCGGTAGTTAGCAATCCACTGATTGTTTTCAATTTCTTTCATCTTACTTATATTGTTTTAAATCTAAATTTTCCGCTTCATCAGCCAGACGAATAGCGAAGGCAATTTCAACTGCCATCCTGTGACTAGCTACATCATGCACGCGCACCACTTCTACACCCTGTCTTGCAGCGATACTAGTTACATGAGCCGAAGCCGTGTCCCGATTGCAGAAACCAAGTTCTGTCTCAGGATTGACTTCAAAACCATTTTCTTCAAGAATATTGATGACAAACCGCTTGCGCGACACTCCGAGAAAGATTGGATAGCCTTTCTGATGGAGTTTATCCAGGTCTCGTAAAAGAAGCAAATTTTCTTTCTTAGTCAAACCAAAGCCAATTCCTGGATCCAACAAGATATTTTCTTGTGCAATCCCAGCTTCCTCTGCTCTCGCTAGTGCTCGTTCAAAGAAGGTCTCCATCAATTCTTCGATTGGCAATATTTCAAAGTCAGCTAACTCTTCCTCTGTAAAAGCTTGACCAAAACCAAAATGAGGAAAGATGAGTGAGCTAGGATGCTGAGGTCGAGCCATGACTGGATTAAACATGACGACTACTTTCGCTCCAGCCTTAGCTACCACATGGGCCATTTTTTCATCACCCATAAGACCAGTGATATCATTGACTAGATTGGCACCAGCAGCCAAAGCAGCCTCTGCCACCTGACTCTTCCAAGTATCGATAGAAATAAGGACATCACTTTCCTTGCGAATCGCTTTGATCACTGGAACAACACGCTGGATTTCCTCTTCTATCTCAACATAGCTACTTCCCGGCCGAGTTGATTCTCCACCGATATCTAGCATGCTGGCTCCTTCTGCTATCAATTTACGAGCCTGCTGGAGTGCTTGCTCAAGAGCAAAAAAATTGACCACCGTCCGAAAAGGAGTCTGGGGTTACATTGATAATTCCGCAAATAGCTGTTTTTGCATAATTTGCTTTAGTTGACATATCGGTCACTCCCTCAAGGCTTTTCACCATATTATTTCTCTATTTTACCATAAAAAGAAAAAGATGGACACGATTGAATTCATCTTTTTCCCAGTAGAAACAAGTAAGCAATTGTCAAAAATCTTAAACAGAAATCCCTAATGTCCGACTCATGATCACCACAAGAGCCAACAAACAGAAAGCAACCCCATTCACAATCATGTGAAGCAAGATAGACATTTCCAAACGTTGGGTTTTGTAAGCCGTCCAAGATAGAACAATCGACATACCTCCATAAATCAATAAAGAAGGTAAATTACTTGGTTGATGCAATAAAGCAAACACAATCGTACCGACTATAAATCCCAAGTTCTCTTTTCCTCGGAAAATCTTTTTAGGAACAATCCCACGGCACAAGATTTCCTCACAAATTGGAGCAAGCAAGGCCAACAAGAAGAAACTGGAAATCAGAGAACTATTCTGAACCATGTCGTTAATCTGAGACTGATTCCCTGTTGTCGTCTCATTTGATAGTTGCAATAAAATGGAACCAAGTATATTTGAACAGATAATGACTAAATAACTTAATCCCAAACGTGCCAAATCCTTCGCTCTAAAAAAAGAAAAATTAAAACTTGCTAACTGCGTTTTACGAGCTCCAATAATAAACAGCACCAGAATCACAATCGAAATACCAGAAACTATCAGTCCTGACTGCAACAGTGGTACTGCATTTAAAGTTAAAATAGCAGTAACCCCTATAGGAATCTGATATAAAATTGTCGCCAGAAAAAAGATTAACAGCCAACCTGCACGATTCAATAATTCTTTCCACATATTTTTCTCTTTCATCACCTATCTCCTTTGTATTAAAAAGGGGGAAAATCCCCCTGGGTTATCCTATTATAAGGCCATGCTGATGTAGTTAAGGATAAACAAGGCATCCAAAATCCAAATCATGACATGAACATCTTTAGCTTGACCTTTAACAAGCTTAGTCAAAGTGTAAGTCAAGAAACCAACTGCAATCCCTTGAGTGATAGAGTAGCTGAATCCCATAAAGATAGATGTGAAGAAAGCAGGAACCGCTTCAGACATATCATCCCAATGGATATTTTTCAAGCTAGCCAACATCATAATCCCAACGATAATCAAGATTGGAGCTGTAGCGGCTGTTGGTACAATCGCTAGAAGTGGGCTAAAGAAGCTTGAGATCGCAAAACAGATTGCCACGACCAAGGCTGTCAAACCAGTACGTCCACCTGCACCGATACCAGCAGCAGACTCGACATAAGTCGTTACGTTCGAAGTACCAGCGATGGCACCAATTGAAGTACCAATCAAATCAGAGTAAAGAGCCTTATCCAACTTAGCTGATTGGTGGTTTTCACCATTTGTCGCTACGATACCAACTTTTTCACCTGTACCAATCAAGGTACCAATCGTGTCAAAAATATCTGTCAATGAGAAGGCAAGAATAGCCATCAGAGTTTCAGGCAAGCGATCTGTATCTGAAATCAAAGCTCCCAAACCTTCTGAACCAAGAGCTGCACCAAAAACTGTCTTCAAGTCTTCAAAGGCTGCACCAACATGGTTATTAGCAAAATCGATGCTTGACAAATCTACCAAACCAACTGCGATAGCAAGAACAGTTGTTGTCAAGATAGAGAGAATAATTCCCCCTTTAATCCCTTTGATAACAAAGAAGATAGTAATGGCAAGTCCTGCAAGAGCCACCAAAACAGCTGGATTATTAAAGTCAACCAATCCTGGAACCGCTGAAGAGTTTGCTGCAATCGTTGCTTGAGCTTTGTCAGCCCCCTTCTCCTACAACAATATAGTTGCCTGGATCAATCGTAAATTTCAAAAGTCCAGCATTCTTAATTCCCACGTAGGCAAGAAAGACACCGATACCAGCTGAAATAGCTGAGCGAAGAGCATTTGGAATCGATTCAATGATCATTTTACGAACATTTGTCAAGGTAATAATCAATGAGATAATTCCACAGATGAAGACCATAGCTAGAGCTTCTTGCCAAGAATAACCAAGTCCAAATACAACCGTGAAGGTAAAGAAGGCATTAAGTCCCATACCTGGCGCTTGGGCATAAGGTAAGTTAGCGTAGAAAGCCATCATCAAGGTACCTGCTACTGCACCAATAATTGTTGCGAGAAACACACCCTGAGCAGGCATTCCTGTTTGCGAAAGAATTTGTGGGTTTACAAAGAGAATATAGCTCATTGCAAAGAAAGTTGTTAAACCAGCGAGAACCTCTGTACGAACGTCTGTACCGTTCTCTTTTAGTTTAAATAATTTGTCCATTATCAATCTCCTTTTAATTTTTACGAACAATAATAGAATTATATCATTTATCATTCACTTTTTCAATATCTTTGTTTGATTTATTTAAGAATTTGATGAAATTTCTTTTTTGTTTCGAATCTGCTTTTCTGCCTGCTTTTTGTTATAATAGAAGACATCTTATCTGAAAAGACACTAGAAAGGTCCCTATGACGAAAAAAATTATTGCAGTTGACCTGGATGGAACCCTACTCAACTCAGACAGTCAAATTTCTGACTTTACCAAAGAAACAATAAAAAAAGTTACTGAAAAAGGGCATCAGGTTATTATTACGACGGGTCGCCCTTACCGCATGTCAAAAGATTTCTACCGTGAACTAGGCTTAGACACTCCTATGATTAATTTCAACGGCTCTCTCACTCATTTGCCAGACCAAATTTGGGACTTTGAAAAGTGTTTGACCGTAGACAAAAAATATCTTTTAGATATGGTTCGACGTTCTGAGGACATTCAAGCTGATTTTATCGCTGGAGAATATCGTAAAAAATTCTACATTACAAATCCTAATGAAGAAATTGCCAATCCCAAACTATTTGGTGTAGAATCTTTCCATCCTGAAGATCAATTTCAGCCAGAGTTGGTAACCAAGAATCCTAACTGCATTCTGTTGCAGACTAGAGCCAGTGACAAATATGCCTTGGCAAAAGAAATGAACACCTTCTACCAGCATCAACTTTCTATTAATACCTGGGGAGGTCCGCTCAATATCCTTGAGTGTACACCAAAAGGAGTTTAATAAGGCCTTTGCTTTGGACTACTTGCTCAAGGTAATGAACCGCGATAAAAAGGATTTGATTGCCTTTGGAGATGAACACAATGATACCGAAATGCTAGCTTTTGCTGGGAAAGGTTATGCAATGAAAAATGCCAACC
>CAKMPG010000233.1:0-11096 GCA_927911355.1 Streptococcus mitis
CTTGTTTTTTTATAGTTTCCTTTTCAACTCTGTCTAAATTATATTTGGCTCTACCTTCATTCTCGCGATGATTTCTTTCATATCCATCTTCTGTCCCCGTTGCATGATAATTCAAACCATCAAACACATGCATTTTTGGCATTGTATAGCTACCAGTACCATTACTCAACGTTTCCATTTCCACATTATCTTTTGCAGGTGTTACTGTAGTTTCATTAGCTGTATTTGTAGTTTCTTCAGCCAATACCGGACTAGCTCCAACAACCATCATCCCTAATAAAACAGACGCTGCACCAATTCCTTTATATTTACGTAATGAATATTTTTGAATTGTATCTTTTTTCATAAGGTCTTTTCCCTTTTATTTCTTTCTACTCATTATAAAAAATTATACTAACTATACTAGTATATCACTCTCAGTTTCCTTTATCAAACAATTATACATAAAGGAAATTAAAAAAATAGATAATAAGATATCCAATAAAATCTCATTATCTATTTCATTTTTAGGCGTTCATGAGTGATAAATATCTCTTAGAAACTTGTTCTTTTGAATATCGATTCACAAACTTACTTGTATTTTCTAGCTCGATTTCTTTATCAGTCTCATATAAACACTTGATAAGATGCGCTAACTCCTCTGGTGTATCATATAAGCAAATATCTGAGTTCTTAGATGCATAATATTGATGAGCAATTTCAACATTAGAAAGCAAGGGAATCAATCCAAAACTCATAGCTTCAACACAGGCATTGGCAAATAATTCCTTTTGGGAAGTTGAAATATAGCCATCATGTTCCCAATAAGGTACCTCATCTACATATCCAACAACATGAATGGTAGATGGCAAAGTCGGATACTCTTTCTTCAATTTTTCAATATCTCCACCATATAAGAATACTTCTACAGGTAGGCCTTCTTGTTCTAACTTCCTAAAGGCTTCTATAATCCATTCTACCCTTTTTACCTTACTCATATTCCCTACATAACAATAGGAACTAGGCTTTCTTCTTTGTAATACTGCTGAGGAAACTTGAGGTGCAAAAATCGGTGGCATAAATTGTGCGTGATACCCTAAATCTTGCAAGATTGATGTTAATACTTCTGAAGCTACTAAATATCTAGTTTTTCTTCTTAGATTATGAGCTGGATTTAGCAATACATTGTCATGGATATATTCCCAATAGAGACGGTTTGTATTTTCTACAAAGCGCCATAATTTGGGAGTCACCACGTTATGTTGATCTCGAATTAAGATGTCTTTCTTATCTGTAAGACTGATTAATACCTGAATCAATAAGTCTTCGTAGGTTAACCATTCTCCATCTTTATAATATAAATAATTGTCCTCCATCATATAAATGGGACTTGGTTCTTCTCTTGGCTTATAGTACCGTGCCCGCATCGCTGTCGAACCATCTCGATTTAACCATTCCAGTTCTTCTTTTTTATTTTTCTTTAAATATAATCCGGAAGTAAAATATAGAGTTTCTTCTTCTAATTCAATACTAGCCACAAATCCATTAATAACAGTCATTTTTCCATTAGGATACCTATCAATGATATCGGAAGGACGAATACTTAATTCATCATGACCAATATCTGATTGATAATGGCTTACACTCACTAATTCATCCCTTTCAAAACCTATTTGTTCATAGCCTGCCTTCCAATCTGGTCGAACTTGAGGATGGGTTAAAATATATAGATGTCCCCAACCTAAATAATCTGCAATTTTCTTTCTAGACAATTGGGATGATTCAAAGCCATATTTTCTAACCTCTCTTTGCCAGAGCCCTGGATGTATTGTAACCATTTTAGTCATAACAATCTCCTATCATATACGGTAACCTTCGCGACTCATTTATCTGTACTTGTTTGTCAGAAAGATTTACTAATCTGAATTATATCATATGAATCATACTTTTACTAGATTCTATCAATATACCTAACATCTACTTAATACCCCCAATAAAAAATCCAAGCTAGTGCATGGATTTACATTTCCTAATATATATATTTATGCTACCAGCCAAGTGAAACCCTTTCAAACTGACAACCTAAGCGTCGCAATTCTTTTTGACGGTCCTCATAGTAGGGGAGGGAAATACCTGTGATGGTCACATGGGGCAGGTCTTGTAAGTGGAGGCTGACTGATGAAGTAAAATGATAGACCTGGACGAACTCGTATTCTTGAAAGAGTTGGGCTAGGACATCTTCAAAGATCAGCTCCGTCTCCAAGTAAGTCACGTTTGGAATAGTGAAGGTTTCCTTGGGATGAGGCAGATAGAGGTCAATGGCTAAGGCCTTGGCATAGGTACTAATAAAGCGGATGGAGATTTGGTCATCCTCTTCAGAGAACTTTTGACCCAACAAGACCTTAACCGTCTTACCATTTGAAACGGGTGCTTGGGGCAGGTCAAAAAAAATGCTCCAGATAAACAAGCTTTTCTCTAGCTACGACATGGTAGTCGCTGCGATAGAGAGTAAAGTGCTTTTCCGTCCGCTCAATCAAGTCATCTCTAGTCAAACCCAAAGGCCCCACCTGACTGGGTTGAAGAGGGAGAGCATACATTCCCAAAGGGTAAATATCCGCATAGCCATCATCAAAACTCATGAGGTGTTGGTAGTTTGAACTAGCAACCAAGTCCAGAATCAAGCTATTGTCAAAGCTAGCATAAAAGATGGTGTCATAGTCGCCGGCCAGCTCCTGACAAATCTGAGCCAAGTCCTCTGCATCCTGAGGATAGTGAACATGGTCAAAATCCTTTGCATAATGCTCCTGACGGGCATTTTTGACAGGACTGACATAAAGTCTGACAAAGTCCTGATTAGGATAGAGTCCCTTGATATGCTGGGCAATCTTGGCCTGCAAGGGCGTTGTGGCAATGATGAGGTGTTTCATCTCTTTGATTCTCCTAGGTGGTGATGTTGCAGCAAGGTCTCAACGACTTCAAAGTCCAAGGCATCGTCGATATCATAAGAATAGAGTTTGGGCATTTCATAGGCTACTGTCTTATCTGTGTAAAAGGTCTCATCTCGTAGGTAAAGGTCCTTGCGAGAAATCCAAATACTACCGTTGGGATAGTAATAGACAGGCTCTTTCTGCCGAGCATAGTGCTTGGAAACCTGAGGCGGACGGATAAATGACGACTCCGCTAACTGCAAGTAAAGACTACGACTCTTGTCTGCCTTAACACAGGAAATCAGATGGTCGGCCCCAGACTGACAGTAGAGTTGATAGGACTCGACGAGGTGCTCCACCTCTCTCAAGGGTGAGGTCACCTGTAGATTCACAAAGACCTGCTCTTCCTCAAAGGGCTGTAAAAAGTCGTGTAAGGTTTCTAAACTAGAGGTTGTCGTCAAGGCCAATTCTTTTGGTCTGTGGACACAACGAATCTCTGGATAGACTTGTCGACAGAGTTCTAGATAGGCTAGTGAATCTGATGAGATCCAGATGTCACTAAATAGCTTGGAGGCTAGAGCGACTTCGATGGTATAGAAAACCAAAGGTTTGCCTGCTAGCGGTTTGATATTTTTATCCACTAAGCCGCGTGAACCCGAACGGATCAAAATGACGGCTATGGGTTTAGATGTTGCTTTCATATAGTCTTCCTAGAATTGATATAAAAAGGGCAGATAGGGTAGTGATGATGCTATTTAACCAGGGATTGGGGTTGGTAAAAAGGCCACTGTAATGATAGAGAACCAAGGCTCCTAGACTAAAAACCAGATAGATTTTGGCTAACTGTAAACTCGGTCTTTTGAGGAGTAAGACCAAGAGGTACAAACCTCCAATCACACCTAAAGTCAGACCCATAAAACCGTTAATCCATTCGTAGATAGAGTAGATTTCTGCATTCATGAGCAAGAGACAGAGGAGCCAGGACAGACCTGCTAAGACAAAGGATAGAATACTTGGCGACCAGCGAATCTTTCTCCAAGCAAAATCCAACTTCAAGCAGGTCACGATTGCATTCATACTGGATGAGACCGTGGATTGGCCTGCTGCCAAGAGAGCCAGCATGATGAAACCACCAAACCAAGGGGCCAGACCTTCCCGAGCGTAAGCGATGAGAACAGGATTGGTCGATGTGGTAGCGAAATTTTCCTGACGAATTAAGCAGCCAATCAGATACAGTAAACTGGCAATCCCAAAGGACAAAAGTCCCTGTAACCATAAGATTTTTCCAATCTTCTGACGCCCCATTTTGCTGTTAAAACGTTGGACGATATCCTGCGACGAAACGTAGGAAAACAAGCTACTAAAACCTGCTCCTGCAACTAAAATCAAGACCGTCTGTCCATCCAGCGTCTCTGCAAAGTGAGATAGCTGTTGACTGCTATTCACGACTAAACCAGATTGGGCAATTCTTGGTAGAAAGAGGGCCAATATAGCCAGCAGGACCAAGCCTTGAAAGAAGTCCGTCCACAGCACAACCAAGAGACCACCACTTGCCAGATAATAGACCGTCAAAAGAAGGAGTAAACCTGACAAGACCAGCTGATTGAGAGGGATAAAGGGCGCTAAGGCCTGAGACAACAAATAGGTCACCACTGCTATTCGCCCCAACTGGTAAATGATGAAAAGGCCTGAGGCCAGTGAACGAATGCCAGTCGATTGAAACTTATCCTCTAAAAGATGATAGGCTGTCTCGTAGTTTCCCTTTTGATAGAGGGGCAGAAAATAGCGATGAGCTAGTGGAATGGCTAGAAGGATGCCACATTGGGCAAACCAGAGATAGGACCTACCTGTATAGGCATTCCCCACCAGAGTCAGAAAGGAAATGGGACTGAGCAAAGTCGCAAAGACTGAGAAGGCCAAAACTGTCACAGGAACAGCTTTCTTAATCTGATAATAGTCCTCTTCGCTCCCTTTTTTCCGATAAGCAATCCAAGAAATCAAGCAGAAATAGAGCAATAGGGTAACTAGAATTCCCAACATCCTAGAAGTTCCTATCTAATAGCTCTCGGTAGCTTTGAGCTACTTTTTCCAGAGAATAGCGAGAAGCTAAAGCTAGATTTTTTTCATTTAATAGATAAAAATCAGGCTGCTCCATCTCTTCTATCTTTGAATCAACTCTGATTTGGTTTTAAACAAGTTGATGGCATTTGACTGGCCAGCATAAAAACGATGGGCAATCTCCACATCTGATAATAAGGCTAACAAACCTTGACTCAAGGCTTCAACACAGGCATTGGCAAATAACTCTGTGTAACTTGCAGACAAATAGCATTGGTGCAAATGATAAGGCACTTCGTTAACGATACCTTTAAAGTGAATGGTTGGCGGAAGATCATATTGATTCTGTAATTCTGCTAGACGTTCCTCTGAGCCACCATAAAAGGTAATCTGGGTCTTGGAGCCACGTTTGTAGAGTTCGATAAAGACTTCAATGACAAGTTCAACGTTCTTGCCTTCTCCCATATGACCCACTAGGCAATAGTCCAAAACAGGTCCGATTTTTCTTAGCTGACCTAATTTTTCTGTAAACATTGGTGGTAAAAACTTGGTGTCATACCCTTGTTTCGCCAAAGTATCAGTCAACACTTCACTGGCAACCAGGTATTTGTTTATCTTGCGCAGATTAGCGAGGCGTAAATCTCGCATGACATTTTCATGGACGACTTCATAGTAATTTTTGTCCGTGTTTTCCATATAACGCCAGAGGCTGGGTTTGGGTACGATTTGTTGGTCACGGATGAAGAGGTCGGTTTGCTGGGCCCATTTGGCTAAGAACTTGACCAGCAAGTCCTCTTCAGAACGGATTTCTCCTCCTATGCGATAGATATACTCTGGATAAAAGATGGTTACAGGAGAGGGTTCTTTAAAGGGATCGATAAAGCGTCCTTCAAGGGCCAGTTCTCCATTTTCATGATACCAACGAAGTTCCTTCTCCTTGAAATCTTCAAACAAGAAGGGCCCCTTGGTATAGTAATATCTCCCCGAGCCATCTCCTAAGGTAACTGAGGCTACAAAACCATCCTCATTGAGTTCAACCTGATCACCAGCTGCTAGCGTTAAACTTTCTGGCTTCACTGATAAGTCTACATGGCCTATATCTGAAAAACTATGCGGAACACAGAGCAATTCCTTTTCTAAAAATCCTAACTTGATCAAGTCTTTCTTCCAATCAGGACGAAGCTGAGGGCTCGACACTATGTGGACATACTCCAGACCCAAATGTCGGGCTATGCGAGCGCGATAGGCCTGAGTGCTCTCAAAACCGTAGCGATGGATTTCCTTGGCTGGATGGATAGTGATAATTCTCGACATGCTATACACTCTTTCTCGATTATTTTCTGCTTACAAACGAAAAACCACCCTCACAAAAAGGCGAGGGTAGTTAATCCGTTACAATGCTTGGGGTTTTCCTAGCAAGTTCCCCCTCAAAAGGACTTTATGCTATTCTATCACAAAGACCGACCATCTGCAAGATAGACTGACTTAGACAGGATAGCTTGAGGGAGTTTTCTTATGATTTATAAATCGATTCTCTGAAATCATCTGTGCTACGCAGGTAGGCATTGTAGATTTTTTGTTTTAACAAGTGTACCCAACTTGCAGGAGCATGGCTTGTCGTACGGTCAATGTTAGCCACATCTTTCGCCACTGCTTGATCGATGAGTTCTTGCATTTGAGCAGCTGAACGAATTGTAATCTCCTTGCTGCTGTTTGGTACCCCAAGTTCATACTGAATAGTGATTGGTTTCAACTGGTCTTGCTTGCGAATACGTCGATCAAACATATCTTTCTTGAAATCAGCCCATGAAACGTATTTGTTGGCAAAGACATTTTTCAAGACGAGGCTATCAGTGATGAGTCCCACATCTTTTCGGAGCCAATCTGAATAGGTAATGTCCCCATTGCGTTTAGCTTCTTCTGCATATTGGTTGGATATATATGGTAAGAAGCCATCTTGGTAACCTTTTTCTGCCAACAATTCGTAGGCTGTCTTTCTAAACATGATATCACCAGGCGCACCCTTTGGATTGCTGAGGGCCGCATAAATCGGTGAGAACATGCTGATAAGATGATAGCCATTACGAGTATAGTCACTCTTATCACGGTAAGCCCGACGGTTGATGATATCATTGTCAATCAAGGCATCCAGACTAGTTAGTTTGCTTACTTCAGCATCTGTCAGTGGACGAACAGAGTTTCCTGCATGCGTTTGTTTATGATACTTGTCCTCAATGTAGAAATTCTCTATTTTTCTAAACCATTTTTTCTTAACATCATTTGACTTAGTTAAAATGGCATTGGCTTCCATAGCATCCAAGGTGTACAAGACATCGTACATACCGTGCACATACTCTTGCAAGGCTGCGGCTGATGTGAAGCGGCTTGTCGGATCATAAGTATGCAAGCGAGTTGGTGAATCCTTATCCCCTTTATAGAGAGTATTCAAGACAATAGCATCCTTATCTAGGTTGTCAGCAGATTGTAACAATCCTAGGGCATATAACTCTGCCCCCAATCCTTCACGACGACCTTTACCTTCAAAGTAAATATGTCCGTCAGAATTATGAACCATTTCATGGGTATAGACAGATGTTCCGTACTTATCCAACAAGCGGTCGCTGACATAGTGAACCTCTGAACCGTTGGCATAAGCTCCAGCTCCTTTACTTTCCCCATACCACTTACCAGTTGGTCCAAAGAAGTTGTAGATAGAATCAATGGCCTTATCAGACAGGGTAGCCCAGTAATACTTGCTATTGCTATCTTTCATACCAAAGCCATCTGACACCATGACTGAACGGAAGAGTTTTTCTTTGTATTCTGGTGAAAGGAGATGGTACCAGATATCATAGTGGTCTCGTTGCCATTCAGCCGACTGGTCGACCTTAGCACGGACATACTGACGCAATTCCTCTCCTGACAAGACTGTATTATTGACACGGTCACGATAGCGTTCGTAGCCACCAAAGGCCAAGGTAGAAAGGTTTGAAATCACATAAACATCCTCTTCTGGCAATGTAAATAGCGGTAGGAGCATATTTTTTAATTTCCAACTTGGTGCCGTAATACGGTCATAGACTCCCAGCGTATAGTTACTATCTGGTGTTGCTGACTCTTGTTTGGCACGCACTTCTGGAATCGCTGATTTACTCTCTACGATATAGGCCTTGGTATTTGTCTTCAACCATTCATTATTGGTTTTAGTTGGTAGGAAGAGTTTTCTGTAAGACTCTAGTAAATCAGTCACTGTCTTGCGACCTTTTGCAGCAGCCAGGGTTGTTTCATAGGCAATTGGATTATTTGATGCCTTGAGATTTTCCATACCGCTCTGACCTAGGGCAATGATAGTATCCAAGGTTGAAGCTGTGCTATTGCCATCAAAGTCAAACTTATAGGTATTGAGGTCCTTGGTATTGATGTGATCATAGTTGATATTGTACCAGCGATTGAGGTAGGTCAAACCAAGCAAGAAAGCTTCCTTGTTGTTCTTGATTTTCTCACTGATGTAGGTCGCTACACTATCTCCCATCGTATTGATAGACTTGTCCATGGTTAGCACTTTACGGAGATGTTCGCCGATATTGGCCTTAACTTTTTCAAACTCTTTGTCCAAATATAGCGGATCAAGCGACGCATCTGCCTCAATACCCAGAACTCTTCTCATGGCTGCCGAGTCATATTCAACTCCTTGCAAATCTGCTAGGACCTGATTGGTCACTTTTGTATAGTCAGATAGAAAGGCCTCTGGTGTATAGATAAAGTTTTTTCCTGCTACGCTGTACTCTGCAATTTGTGTATTTTTGAAGTCGTCTTTGTAAGTGACATCTAGATAACTGATTGTATTGTCAGCAAAATGCAACATCAGTTTATTGATCGCTGCTTTATTGGCTTGAATATCTGTGATGATGTCATTGTCCTTCATTGGTACAACATCCAGCAGTTCTGTAGTATAAAGCTTATCAGTAGGATTGACTTGATTTCCATAGTGAACCACTAGCTCTTTATTATAGAAAGGCATCAATCTCTCAATATTGTGATAAGCAACTTTTCGACTAGCTTGACCTTGGCTTAACTGAGTATAGTCCACACTGTGCTGATTGGCCTTTAGTGTTTGACCTGTATCGTTTAGTGTCACTGTCATCCCATAAGACTGGACCTTTTCTCTGGCCTGGTCTTGGGTGATTGGGGTCGCATAGAGATCGGCCTTCTTGTTCTCGGCAGTGCTGGCATCTTTGATGTCCGCTCCCTTATATTGGTCTCCTGTGATGGCATAGCCGTCTCCAGTATTGACCGTGCTAACAACATGATGGATACGGCCATTTTGCCATGTAGAACCAGCTATACCTCCGACGCGTGGATAGGTTGTCGTATTGAGGATAGTCCCACTTGCTAGCGCATGAGACACCAAAGCACCACTTTGAACTTTCCCTACAATACCTCCCGCAAATTGGTTATTGTTGCGAGCATTGCTAGAAATATTTGCATCAACGGCTACCTTATCAATCTTAGCCTTATTACCAGATAAGAGCCCTGCTATACCTCCCACATAGTAAGGAGAGGCATCCGCATGCTTGGCCTGAATGCTACCTGTAAAGGAACTATTAGTTATTTCTGTATCCTGAGCCTTGGCTACCAAACCTGCAACTGACTTGCTACCTGTCAATTGACCTTCTACAGCTACATTACTAATCTGGCTGTTAGTAGCCACTTTTGCTAGGCTGGCTGTGTCTTCTTGACTCTTAATTGCTACCGCTTTAAGGTCAATATCTTTCACAGTAGCCTTGGTCAAGTTATCAAACAAGGCTGTCTTGAGGTCATAGATTGCAAACGGCTGCCCATCGCTCGCACCGATAAGGTTACCAGTGAAAGTGCCTGTCACATAGCTGGTTTGTCCCTTAGCTAAGGAAACTTCATCAGCTGTCATATCAGCTCCAAGTTTAAAGGTTCCAGCGAGATCGCCTTGCATAGCAGCAATCAGTTTCTTAAAGGAAGTATAGACACCGTCCTTGGCAAGCTTTTGCTTATCAATTGTGAAACTATAGTTATCCTTATATGTTGAACCTTCCTCTTGAACCAGTTCATTGAAGGCAACGGTTACCTTGTACTTCCCATCCTCTGTTTCCTTAATAGAGCTCACTGGTAGCAACATTTCTTTCATCTTATCTGATTTGACTTTGACAAAATAAGGTGACAAATCGCTTGGTACTTCTGATAAGTTCAGATAACGACGGTAGTGACCATCTTCCTTACCGTAAAGCCCTACTTCATCCACATCTTTGATTTCAATTTTTTTATAGTCTAACTGAAAATCTTTCGTTGATACTTCTGTACTTTCCTGATCAGATTGTCCTAGATTATAGGTCAGGTAAGTCTTAAGATTGTATGACGTATAGTAGTCCAATCCATCAATCGTTTGTTGGGCTGATGGATCTTTCAAGTTCACCTCTTTGACCAATGTTCCATTTTGGTAAATTTGGGCCTTGGCCTTCACAAAGGCAGACGTTGGGTCATCCAGGTGATAGTTGACTGCTACTGCTTTTTTGCTCTCCTCTTTAACCAGATTAGTGATTTCAACCCTTGGTTTGGTTTTAACAAGACTACCCACCTTGACAATCTCTTTGGTTGGTTCTACTTCTGTACGTGAGATTTCCTTGCTAGCTTCTAGCTTACCACCTACGAGATAATCTTCATACTCGATTGTTCGTAAACCGTCTTTTCCTTTCTGAGCAATTTCTCGATGATTTTTTAAGATAGTCGCATCTTCAATTTCTTCAGTTTCATGAGGAATGGTTTCTGTTACTGTACGATGATTACTTGTCAAAGGCAGTTCAGGGAGGGCCTCTACTACAGCAGCCTCACCCTCGTGACCCAACTCTTGGGTACCTTGAGTGCTAATTGGATCTGTATACGCTGGTTGAACGGGTTGAACTAGAGCCTCACCTTCATGACCTGACTCTTGTGTGCCTTGGGTACTGATTGAGCTTGTATAAGTTGGTGGCTCTGGCTGAACTAGGGATTCGCCCTCATGACCCGACTCTTGGGTACCTTGAGCGCTAACGGGTTCTGTATAAGACGGTTGCGATGGTTGAACCAGGGCATCACCTTCATGACCTGACTCTTGGGTACCTT